>JAUWIO010000136.1 GCA_030605305.1 Actinomycetes bacterium | reverse complement strand
CGACCGTAGATGATGCGCAGGACTCAAAAGACTGCCTGATATGCGGCGAACCCTTGGCGTATACGAAACGATACTTTTCTCACCTGGGAGAATATGCCTGCCCGCACTGCGGCTTTCGGCGGCCGCTGCCCGAGGTGACCGCAGTAAAGCTAAGGTTGAGCCTTAAGGAAACGCGGTTCCTTTTGCGCACCCCCGGTGGCGATGCCGAAGTAGCGTTGCCGGCTCCGGCCCTCTTTAATGTCTATAATGCCCTGGCAGCAGCATCAGCGGCACTCGCGGCCGGTATCTCGCTCGAGAGTATCGTCGCCGGCCTGAATGCGTTCTCGCCGGCCTTTGGGCGGTTTGAGACGCTGGAAGCGGCGGGTCGCCGCTTGCGTCTGATGTTGGTCAAGAATCCGACTGGTTTCGATCAGGCGATCGGAGCGCTTGAGATCGAGCCGGGGCCGAAGAACCTGGTCATCGCCATAAATGATAACCTCGCTGACGGTACGGACGTCTCTTGGCTATGGGATGCGAACCTCGAACGTCTCGGTCAGACCGGAGCGGTAGTGACGACAGGAACGCGGGCCCACGATATGGCCCTGCGGTTGAAGTACGCCGGTATCCCCGAGACGTCGGTGATCGTCGAGCCGGACCTCGCGGCCGCTCTCGAGCGGGCTTTTCAGGAGGCCCCGCCGGGCGAGGAGATCTTCGTATTATCGACCTACACGGCCATGCTCGATATCCGCAAGCATTTGGAAAAAACAGCCGGAGTGGCCGCGTTTTGGGCCGATAAGGGCAGCGATGCCCCGCGCGAGGAGGTATCGCCATAGTCTCGCTCAAGATAGCTCATATGTATCCCGAGCTCATGAACTTATATGGCGACCGCGGCAATATTACGGCCCTGGTCCAGCGGTGCCGCTGGCGGGGGATCGATGTGACGGTCGAGGATCTGCGGGTGGGAGACCGCCCCGGCGGAGACTACGACATTCTCTTTATCGGCGGCGGCCAAGACCGCGAGCAGCTTTTAGTCCGCGACGACCTGATGGCCAACCGGGACCACTGGGCCGCGCTGGCTGAGGATGGGTTGGTCGTATTGGCGATCTGCGGTGGATATCAGCTGTTGGGTCGGGAGTTTCTCACGCATGAAGGGGAACAGATCGACGGACTTGGCCTCCTCGATGTTGTCACGGTGGGCGGCAAGAAACGGCTCATCGGTAATGTCATCGCCCGAGCTGATTGGGCGCCAAAAACACCCGCTTTGATCGGCTTTGAAAACCACAGTGGCCGGACGAGACTCGGGGCCGGAGTCGAACCCTTGGCCCGGGTCGAGGTGGGCTTTGGCAACGATGGGCAAGACCGGACTGAAGGGGCGCGCCGCGGCAATATCTTCGGGACATACCTGCACGGCTCACTCTTGCCCAAGAACCCCTGGTTCGCCGATCATTTGTTGGAATCGGCGCTAAGACGCAAATACACAGATGCTTTCGAACTGGAAATGCTACCCGATGAGCTGGAGACCGCCGCCAGAGGCGCCGTGACCCGCCGGGTAGGCGAGGTCAGAAGGCGCCGTTGGTGGCCCGAACTGCTCAAGCGCTAATACGCGCCTTCTCTGAAAGAAAGGATGTTCATGGAGCGTACGATCAAGAATCTAGCGAAAGCTTTTATTGGCGAGAGCCAAGCTCGCAACCGGTACACTTACTACGCCAAAGCGGCCCGGAAGGAAGGTTACCAGCAGATCGGCGAACTCTTCGAGCTGACGGCGGCCAACGAGACGGAACACGCTAAACAGGTGCTGAAGATGATCGGCGCACTCAAGGACGACTCGGAGGCCGACTGGAGCGAGATCACAGTGGAGGCGGTGGCCCCGACGACGCTCGGCACGACTGCTCAAAACTTGGCTGCGGCGATAGCCGGGGAGCACTATGAGACGTCCCTAATGTATCCCGGCTTCGCCGACGTGGCCGATACTGAAGGTCTGACCCAGATAGCCAAGAAGCTGCGCTCTATCGCCAAAGCCGAGGCCCACCACGAGGAAAGGTACACAAAGCTACTTGCCCAGGTCGAGGCCGGGACTTGTTTTAAAAAGGAGGCGGTTGTCTCCTGGGTCTGCGGTGAGTGCGGTTATGTCCACGAGGGGACCGAACCGCCCGGCAAGTGTCCAGCCTGCGACCATCCCCGCACATACTATCGGTTGAAGTGTGAGAACTTCTAGGAGCTGTACCTAGAGACCCCGCAGGGCGACGGTCGCTGCCTCTATGGTCCGGTCCAGGTCCTCATCCGAATGGGCCAAAGAGATGAAGCCGGCCTCGAACTGGGACGGGGCCAGATAGACGCCGCTGTCGAGCATGAGCCCGAAGTATTTACTGAATCTCTCGGTGTCGCTTGTTTTTGCGGTGTCGAAGTCAAAGACTTCTTGGTCGGTGAAGTACCCGCAAGACATCGAGCCGATCCGGTTGAAGGTCATCGGTACGCCGGCGGCGATAGCTGCGTCCTTGAGGCCGGCGGCCAGGCGTTCGCCTTTGCGCTCCAGTTCCTCGTAGACACCGGGCTCCGAAAGTTTCTGGAGCGGGACCAGGCCGGCGGTCATCGCCAGCGGGTTGCCCGATAGCGTCCCGGCCTGGTAGATCGGGCCGGTTGGGGCGACTTTCCTCATGAGCCCGGCTGGGCCGCCGACGGCGCCGACCGGCAGGCCGCCGCCGATGACTTTGCCCAGACAGGTCATGTCGGGGTCGATCCCGAAGTATTCCTGGGCGCCGCCGTAGGCGACCCGGAAACCGGTCATGACTTCATCGAAAATGAGCACGATGCCGTTTTCCTTCGTTACTTTACGCAGTCCTTCGAGGTAACCTGGCTTCGGCAGGACACAACCCATGTTCCCGGTCACCGGCTCCAGGATGATGGCCGCTATCTCTTCAGCATGTTTGGCGATCGTTTCTTCGACGGCCGCGAGGTCGTTATATGGGAGGCTGATCGTATCGCCCGCCGTTCCGGCTGTGACCCCGGGGCTGTCCGGCAGACCAAGCGTGGTCACTCCTGAACCGGCATGGACCAGCAGGTAGTCGACGTGACCGTGATAGCACCCGGCAAATTTAATTATTTTGTCGCGACCGGTATGGCCGCGGGCGACCCGGATAGCGCTCATCGTGGCTTCCGTGCCCGAGTTGACCATCCGCACCTGGTCCATCGAAGGGTAAGCTTCGAGCACCTTGCGGGCCATGGCTATCTCTATCGGCGTCGGGGCGCGAAAGCTGGTGCCGTTCGACATAGCGGTGCCGATAGCTTCAATGACATCGTCGGGAGCGTGCCCGAGGATCAGCGGCCCCCAGGAGCCGACGTAATCTATGTATTCATTGCCGTCGACATCCATGATCTTCGAGCCTTTTCCACGGTGGATATATATCGGGTCGCGGCCGACCGATTTGAAAGCGCGCACCGGGCTGTTGACTCCACCCGGGATGAACTCTTTCGCTTGGTCAAAAAACTTTTTCGATTCCGTGTGCTTCATTGAACTCCTCTATATCAGTGCTGGTATTGGGGGCTCCGGCGTTAGTGGTGGTCTTGGAGGTCCCCGGCGATGGCCCAATTGCTCCGGTCGTAGTCGGAGAAGATGATGTGGACGTGTTCCGCTTCAGTCTTTCCTTCCTCGACAACGGCCTCGGTAATGCGCTTGGCCATAGCTGCCTTTTGCGCGCGCGTGCGTCCTTCCCAGAGCTTGATCTCGATTACTGGCATTGTTCCTCCTTCTAGAGTTCCAGGGACACGTACCTAATTATTTTCTAAGGGATTAAGTAGGTACGTGTCCCTGGAACTATTTTAACCAGCGGGCGGCGTCCGTGGCGTGATACGTCAGG
>JAUWIO010000039.1 GCA_030605305.1 Actinomycetes bacterium | reverse complement strand
ATAGCTCAGGCGCTGGCTCAGGAGCCCGGCCTTTTCATTCTTGACGAGCCGACCCAGCCCCTCGATCTCAGCCGGCAATTAGAGATGATGGAGCTCCTCAAGCGCCTCAATTCTGAAGGGACCACGATCATCGTCGTCTTGCATGACCTGAATATGGCCGCTCGTTATGCGGATACTCTCGCGCTAATAAAAGAAGGACGGATGGGCGGGGCCGGACCCCCGGAGCAGCTGCTGACACCGGAAACTATGCGCGAGGTCTTCGATGTGTCAGCGCGGGTCGATATCGATGAGGAGACTGCTCGTGTGCGGGTCGAGGTCCTCGCGGCCGAGTTGGTCAGGCGTTGATGAGCCCTAAACAGCAACCGCCTTTGACCTTGGTGACCGGGGGTGCCCGCTCGGGCAAATCGCGCTTAGCTCTCGAGCTCTTAGACAGCGCGAGGCGGCCCGTTTTTCTGGCCACGCTCGATTGCAGCGATGATGAGATGCGTGATCGGGTAGCCGCGCACCGCCGCGAGCGTTCACCGCACTGGCGCAGCGTCGAAGCGCAACGAGATCTGGTTTTGCGCCTTGCGGAGCTCGGTCCGCAGGTCGATGGTGTTCTGCTCGATTGTCTTACCAACTACGTCGCTAATTGCCAGATCGACGGCTGGGCGGAGCAGGCGGTCGCTGATGATATTGCGGCGGTTATCGCGACCTGCGCCCGAGCTTCATACCAGGCCGTTATCGTCTCAAATGAAGTCGGTTTCGATATTACGCCCGATTCCGAACTTGGGTCTGGGTTCCCGCGCCTTATCGGAGCGATCAATCAGCAAGTGGCGGTGGCGGCTGATCGTGTCTATCTGATGATGTCCGGAGTGCCGGTGCGGCTCAAATAGTCATGGAGGTATCGAGTTGAATAAGACCGTCCTCGGGGCTGTTCTTCTGGTGCTTTTCTTTACGTTAGCGGTAGTTGTGGCCGTGGCGGGTCCGCTCCCGGGCGATTCCGCCATATCCAGCTTTTTGGCCGGGCAGCGCGCCCCGGCAGTGACGGCCGCGGTGGTTGCCGTCAATTTTCTCGGCTCCCCTTATGTCATCGGCATTGGCTTGCTGGGGGTGGTCGTTTGGGGTTGGCGTACCGAGAGGCGGCTGGCTTGGGTGATCGTCTTTAGTACGGTGGCTTTGGCCTGGGCGGTCGAGGTCCTCAAGGTGCTGGTGGCAAAACCGCGCCCGGAGGACGCTCTGTTTGCCGAGATGAATTATGCCTTCCCCAGCTCTCATGTGGCGGTCAGCGCCTACTTCTTCGGGTGGCTCTGGCTCGTGGCCGGCCGCGGTGAGCGGACCTGGTGGCGGCGCGCGGCGCGAATCGGCCTCCCCATCGTCGTTTTGCTAATCGGGTTTGGCCGCGTTTATGTCGGCGCCCACTGGCCGAGCGATGTACTCGGCGGGTTGCTCCTCGGCTTAGGCGCGCTGATGCTGGCAGCGAGGACTATTGCGGATTGACCGGAGTCTGCCGGGATCGCCAGGCCGTGAAGAGAAGAGCGATCATGGTCAGTGGCAAGACGAATAAGGTCAGGATCTGGCCGATGGTCTCAAGGCTGGGGTGCTCGACGACCGTTAAGACCAAGAAGCCCAGGTAGATCCAGTAGTACGCGAACATCAGTCCGCCCTCCCAGCGGCGGATACGGCCGGTGAAAAAGATGGGGAGGATGGCCACGACGACGGCGATCATCACCGGCATGTCGAAGCGCAAAACGGTGCGCGCTACCGCGACCCCGGCCGGCGCCACCAGACCTGTCAATCCAAAGACGGCCAGTATGTTGAAGAGGTTGCTGCCGATGGCATTCCCAACGGCGATATCGCGTTCACCCCTGATACTGGCTAAGACAGACGTAGCTACTTCGGGTAACGACGTGCCGACGGAGACGATAGTCAAGCCGATTATCACATCGCTTACGTTGAAGTATTCGGCTATATCTACAGCACCGGTGACTAAGGCCCGGGAGCCGGCAACCAGCATGAGCGTGCCCCCCACAGCCCAGGCGAGATTGATCGGAATAGAACTCGCTCGTCCCTCTGGTGCCGTATCGCCGAACTCGGCCTCATATTCTGCGGCCACAGCTTTCTTCTCGCGGCGGCTGCGTCGGATGGCCCAGCCAGTATAGGTAATGACGCCCGCCAACAGGATCGCTCCGTCGAGGCGGTCGATCTTGCCATCCAGTGACATCGCATAGAAAAGAAACGAGACGCCGATGAGGATAGGCACTTCCAGGCGGACTAGCTGTTGCGAGACGACGAGCGGGGCCACCAGCGCCGACAGCCCTAAAACAAAGAGGATGTTGAAGATATTGCGGCCCACGACGTTGCCGACGGCGATGCCGCCTTCTCCGGAGGCCGCCGACCAGACACTGACCGCGGCTTCCGGGGCACTGGTGCCGAAAGCCACGACCGTCAACCCGACAACCAGCGGCGCTATCCCGAAAGCCAGCGCGAGGCGTGAGGCGCCGCGGACGAGGAATTCCGCTCCGACCGTCAGGGCGACGAAGCCGAGCAAGACTAGGATAGGCGCGAATAACGACATGAAGTGAATCCTACCAAAAATTCGGGGTCAGGTCTGGTTTTATTGCATTCCCCGCTCAGGTGAGGTTCTAGTCCTGGTCGTCAACCCTGAAAGCGGCCGCGACATCTTTTAGCTTCCGCCCCAACCGACTAAGGTTTTCTGCCGCTTGCTTGACCTGTTCCGTTGAGGTCAGATTATGAGTGGTGGCATCGTCGATGTTTTGTATTGCCGATCCGATCCGGTCCATGCCGGCACTCTGTTGCTCGGTCGAGGCCAGGATCTGGTTCGCCGCGTCGGCGGATTCCGCCAGGGTCGTGCCCATGGACTTGATGGTCTCTCCCGCTTGTTTGGCGAGACTTGTTCCTAATTCGACACCTTTCGTGCCCTCTTCAGTCGCGAGCACGACCGTACTCGTCGCTTTTTGGACTTCTTCCAGGATCGCCCTGACTTGAGCGGTAGCCTCTTGAGACTGCTCGGCCAAGGACCTGACTTCGGTCGCTACGACAGCGAACCCCTTTCCTTGCTCTCCGGCCCGGGCCGCTTCGATCGAGGCGTTTAGCGCGAGGAGGTTTGACTGTTCGGCAATATCGTTGACCGTGGTGATGATATTCGCGATCTGCTGAGTTTGTTCGGCCAAGGCCATGATGCTGGTGGCGATCAGACCGACCTTTTCGTTGATCTGGTCCATACCGTCGATCGTCTGCTCGACGGCGAGCGTACCTTCATTGGCGACCTCCAGCGACTTCTTGGCCAACTCCGCCGTCGATCGAGCGCGGTCCTTGGTCTGTTCGGCTGTCTGCCGCACTTCATTGACGGTGGTTGAAGTCTCGGCCATCGACGCCGCCTGTTCAGTGGCGCTAGTATTCTGCTGAGAGGTGGCCGCAAAGATCTCGCTGGAGGCCGAAACGATATCGGCTGAAGCTGTCTGCATGTTGTGGACCATGCTGCCCATCGATTCGGCGAGGCCATTAAGGACAGTGCCGAGTTCCGACAGCTCACCCTCTTTGTCTTCAAGATCAAGCCTTGAGAAGAGGTTCCCGTCGGAAACGATCTTTATAAAATCCGTGAATTCCCCAACTGTTGTTTCCAAGTAATCTTTTGTTCCAGTTTCCGTTGCGATCATCATTTTGAGGTTGCCGGTCATCTCATTGAAGGCTGTGGCGAGTTCGCCGAATTCCCCTCCGTCCTTGATATCGACGTCAGCATCGAGATCACCTTTGGCGATCTTGCCGGCAGCCTGAACGAGCGAGTCAAGAGGTTTAGACATGGTCAGGCTGACGAGAACGGCCGCTCCTGTGATAAAGATCAATATGCCGGCCACGACGGCGGGGAAAAACCTAAACGCTTGTCGGTATTCACCTGTCGTACTCTGGGGTATCGACAGGGCCACCCGCCAGTTATTGACGTTGTTCTCTCGAACCCCCAGGACCTCCGAACTGACATAGAAATCAGAAGTACCGTCCGAATATGAGCTGACCTCAGTCTCAAGCTCGCTGTCAGAATCGGGTGCTCCCTCGTGTGAGGCCAGAGTGGAGACCGCGGCCTCAGGTATTTCTGCACTGAGGGTCTTAGCTTTATGATCGACGCCTGTGGCCGACGAAAACAATACCTGGCCGTCGGCGTCAAGGATAAAGGCCGTCTCCCCTTTTTTTGGGGCGCTAGCTTTCAGTGTGTTTGCCACCTGGTCGACGCTTCGCTCCATGTGTATGAAGGCAAGCAATTGGCCCTTATCGTCGAATATCGGACTGGTTGTAGCCATCGCCCAACCGTTGGTATCAGGCGAGATATATGGCGCGCTTTGATAAACAGTGTTTTTTCTCAGAGCCAAGCTGGGCGCGAAGAAGGAGTTTCCGGTCTTTTCTGCCGACAGATCTTTCGAGATATTGCCTTCGACGAATCGAGTTATCTCCGCACCGTCCGTCCCGATCATGCAAAACTCGTTGATCTTCAGACCAGCGGCTTTATCGATATCGGCGACAATGGTTTGTTGTTCAAGGATCCATTCAGTTCTGTTTTCAGGATCTGAAAAGTATTTTTTCCAGACACGACTCGTGCCAATGGAGATAAGTGAGATACGTGATTCGTCAAAGTAGCCTTCCAGATCGGCCTTTATCCGTTCGACACGATCATGCGCTTCGTGGCGCACATTTGCGTCTATGGCCTGTTGGCCGGCGTTGTAGACAAACAGGGATATGACGCTCACAGGGATCAAGCCGACGATCAAGGCGAAGATCCCCATTCTTACCCACAGACTTTGTCGTTGCCACAGTGTAGTCTGTGTCAGTGCAACCGGTTTGCCTGTTGGCATTCGCACCCCTCCCAGGTTGGCAGTAATTTGCTAGGCAGCGTTATTCTGACAACACTGTTGCGGGAGGTGTTTCGCAGGTAAGTGTTCCTTAACAAGAGCATAAAAGCATGACCAATTACAATCGCCCTTTATGTTGTCGCCGGGGAATCTATCGCTCAATTGGGTAAACAATAAGCCATAGTAGATCAAACAAGGGAGGGATCATGCTGGGGGATAAACAGGTCGCGGCCCTGCGCGCCAATGGTGTGGAATTCGAGGAGTATGACTTGCCCGATCTCAAGACGGTCGACGGGGTAGCCAGCAGTCGCCCTTACTCAGATGTAGAGGCCAGGCTCCCGTTCGACATGGCTAGGTGTCGGTCGGCGATCGTTTCGACTTCCGCCGTATCATGGGTGACGTAGACTGAGGAGCGGCCTTCTTTGGTCAACGTTTCTTTGAGTGTCTGAAGGAGTTTCGCTTTGATACCGGAATCAAGGGCGCTGAGCGGTTCATCGAGCAGCAGTATTTCCGGGCGGGCGATAAGCGCTCGGGCCAGAGCGACGCGTTGCATCTGCCCTCGTGAGAGAGCTTGTGCCGGTTCATCGAGATAATCACTGTCGAGCCGCTCGGCAATGGAAGCGATCCGCTCTTGGATATCGCTCCCCGTGAGACGGCGCCATCGTAGCGGCAAGACGATATTGTCGCGCACCGACCGTCGGAACATATATGGGGCTTGAAAGACGACCGTTATGCGTCTTCGCAGTTCAGTTTGGGTGCGCCGGCTGGGGCTCACTCCAAGGACTCTAAAGCGAGTGAAGCCGGCATCAGGTTTTTCAAGCAATCCCATGATCCTCAGAAGCGTGCTCTTGCCCGCCCCGTTTGGTCCGGTCAACGCTAACACTTCGCCGGGGCCCAGGCGCATTTCATCGATATCGACGACACGTTCGGTGCGATAGCTCTTCTTGACTGACTCCAGCTCCAGCAGTTTATTCATGAGCTTGCCGTTGCTGGAAGTACGTCAGGGCAAAGTTGGCTACAAAGACAAGGGTCAAGAGTAATATGCTAAGGGCGATCGCCAGCTGGAACTGGCCCATCCTGGTCTCCATCACGATCGCCGTCGTCATCACGCGAGTCTGGCCGCGGATGTTGCCGCCGACCATCAGGACCGCCCCGACCTCCGATATGGCTCCGCCAAAACCGGCCATCGCCGCGGCCAGCAGCCCCAGGCGCGCTTCGCGCCACAAAACGAGTACGGATTGGAAGGATGATGCTCCGAGAGCCCTGGTCTCCATCACGATCCGCGGGTCGAGGGACTGGATGGCGGAGATGGTGAGCGCGATCACTATCGGCAAGGCGATGATGAGTTGGGCGATGATCATCGCCCCCGGAGTGTAAAGAAGACCCCAGGCGCCTAAAGGCCCGGATCGCCATAGCAGAAGTGCGACCGTCAGGCCGACGACGACCGGAGGCAGTCCCATGCCGGCATTGGCCATGGCTACCAGTAGGCGCCGCCCGCGAAACCGGCCCAGGGCCAGCCATGTCCCGGCGGGCACGCCGACGGCCAGGGCGAAGAAGATTGCGGTCGCTGAGACCTGGAGCGATAGCATGACGATCGTGCTTAGGCCCGAGTCGATAGAGGTCACCATCTCGATCAGTCTAGCGACCGCTATCATCGTCCCCGGTATTTTCCGGGATAAAGAGGGGGTCGTCATCGCCCGGCGCCCGGAAGTCCGCTATGTGGTCTTGACCCTCTTGGCTGGCCAGCCAGCGGCCGAAGACTTCGGCGCCCTCAGGGTTGCCGAGCTCGGGGCGTGGCGGCTCCACGACGATGACGCTGTATTTATTCATTAACCGTGGGTCTTTCAGGTCAAAGGCGCGCAAAGAGAGTGTCCATTCTTGGGCCCGGAAGGTGGCTTCATCGGTTAATGTGTAGGCCTCTTTATTATCGGCAATGCGCAGGGTGGCCCCCATCCCTTGTCCGACCTCCTGGTGCCACGGCGATATAGGT
>JAUWIO010000215.1 GCA_030605305.1 Actinomycetes bacterium | reverse complement strand
CAGCCCGAAGTGATCGCCGTGACGACCGACTACGCCGGCGAGTTCGTTTCCGGAGTCGCGCGTGATAATGTCGTCGCTTTCCAGTTCCACCCGGAGAAGAGCGGCCTGGTCGGCTTGTCGGTACTTAAGAGTTTCGGCGAGATCTGCGCTCGAGAATCGACCTGAAGTCATCGACGTTTGACTGGCGTTGCAGTATAAATAGGGGCGGAAAAAGCAGGACAGTAGAACAAGAGGAGTTAGGGTAGATGATAATCTTTCCGGCAGTCGATATCCTCAACGGTTGGTGTGTCCGACTACACCAGGGTAAGTATGATGCCGTATCAGTGTACGCCCAAGATCCCAGCGAGATGGCCAAGGCCTGGGAGTCCAAGGGGGCACAGTGGCTCCATGTCGTCGATCTCGACGGCGCCAAGGAGGGGCGGGCGGTTAACCTGACGGCCATTGAAAAGATAGCCGGCAGTATTGATATCCCCGTCCAATGCGGCGGCGGCGTCCGGACCCAGGACGACCTTAAGCGCTTATTCGACATCGGCGTCAGCCGGGTCGTGCTCGGAACCACGCTGGTCACGGATCCTGAATTTGCCAAACAGGCGATAGACGCCTACGGCCCCCGCCTGGTGGCCGGGATCGACGGCCGCGAGGGCAAGGTGGCCGTGGCCGGTTGGCGGGAGGAGACCGATGTCGAGGTAGTCGAATTGGCCGGTGAGCTGGCCGAAAAAGGGGTCGAGCGGGTCATCTACACCGACATCAACGTCGATGGTACCCGCAGCGGTCCGAATATCGAGTCGACGGCGAATCTGGCCGGCTCTATAAGCGTACCGGTCATCGCTTCGGGCGGCGTTTCGTCCCTCAAGGATATTACGGCCTTAATGCGGATCGAGCCGCCGGTCGAGGGAGTCATCGTCGGCAGCGCTTTGTACGAGAAGGAGTTCACTCTAGAGCAGGCGCTCGAGGCAGCCAAGGGCTGATGCTCACGCGGCGGATCATCCCGTGCCTCGATGTAAACTGCGGGCGCGTGGTCAAGGGAGTCAACTTTGTCGACCTGCGCGACGCCGGCGACCCGATAGCTCTGGCCGGCGTCTACGATGCTGAGTTCGCCGACGAATTAGTCTTTCTGGACATCACCGCTTCTCACGAGGCCCGCGACACGATTCTGGATGTAGCCCGCGGTACCGCGGAGCAGGTTTTTATCCCTTATACGGTCGGCGGCGGCATTCGGACCCTGGAAGATATCCGGGCCATACTTGCTGCCGGCGCGGACAAGGTCTCTATCAACTCGGCCGCCGTCAAAGACCCGGAGATAGTCCGCCGGTCATCGAGGCGGTTCGGTAGCCAGTGCATAGTCGTTGCCGTCGATGCGAAGAAGAAGGCCGGCGGCGGCTGGGAAGTCTATATAAATGGCGGCCGGGTCCCGACCGGTATCGACGTCGTTGCCTGGGTCGAGAAAATGGAGAGTCTGGGCGCCGGCGAGATCCTTCTGACCAGCATGGATAAGGATGGCACCAAAGACGGGTATGACGTGGGGCTCACTAAAGCAGTCACCGATGCCGTTAACATCCCGGTCATCGCCTCCGGGGGCGCCGGCAGCCTCGAGCATTTTCTGGAAGTGATCGTCGAGGCGGATGCCGATGCCGTGCTCGCCGCTTCGCTCTTTCACTTCGGCGAACTGGCCGTCGGCACGGTCAAGGACTATCTAGCCAAGAATGGCATCCCCGTGCGCCTGACCGCATAGCGGTGCTATCTTCTCAGGGCTTTTTTTGCCAACCTGACCGCTTCTTGCACTTGCGGCCGGATAGTGATGACCCCGTTTTCGTCACAGACGTTCACTTCGACCCCCTTGCGGATCCGGTATTTTTTTCGGATCTCCGAAGGGATCTTGACGGTGCCTCCACGCGCTATTTCTATTGCTGCCACGACTACCTCCCAAAATATCGGACTTATCCACAGCTTTTTATGAAGTTGTCCACATGATTTCCAAAAACAAGCGTTTCTAAACATTCCTATCGGGCGTCAGACAGGACTGCTTGCCTTTAGTTGTTCGCCCCTAGCGCCGATAAGACCAGCATGAAGAGCATTATGAAGCTATTCAGTCGTATAAACATGTCTGTTTCATTGCGGGCGCGGTTATTGGGCAGTTTCACGGTGTTTGCCCTGGTAGCTATCGTATTGGTGGCGGCCATGGGCAACATGTTCAGCCGCTATCAAGCGATAGATCAGGACCGGCGAGAGACGGCCGAAGCCGCGCGCGCCGCCGAGCGTCTCAGAGCCGCCGTCGTGTTGAGCATGTTCGAGACGGCCGATTATTCGACCGGCGGCAGCGGGGAGAGGTGGCGCGATGTCGCGAACCGGGTCAACGAACTTGAATCAGGGGCGGCTACTGCTCTAAAGTCAGCCACTGTCGGCACGGAAGGCCGGTTTTCTTTGGTGCAGCAAAGTCTAAATAACCTCCGATCCCAGCAGGCCCTCGTCTTGGCGGCATCAGGACCGACCGAGTCGCCAAAAGCCGCCCGCGAAGCTGAGGCGGCCGCTCGGAGTACGGTCTCATCGCTGGATAAGCTGGTGTCCGGCCTCGACTCAGAAGTGGACGATCTTGGCAGATCGGCCGCGCGTCAGGATAATATCCGTACTTCTTTTACCTGGGCGGCGGCTGTGATCCTGGGTTTCTTGGCTATCAT
>JAUWIO010000019.1 GCA_030605305.1 Actinomycetes bacterium | reverse complement strand
TGCGGCCAAAGCCAACCGCTCATCATCATATTTATCAAGCAAATACCGATAATACCAGGCGCCGATGGCAATGTTGGAAGCCGGCTCAGTCAAGCGCTCCGCTAACCCGCTCCGCCCCATCTGTGTTGCCGCCCAGCCCGCCGTCTTTGGCATCAGCTGCATCAGCCCGACCGCCCCCGCCGCCGATTCGGAATGCGGCTCGAACTTGCTCTCCACATAGACCATGCCGGCCAACAGCCCCGGCTCAAGCCCGTGCGTCCTCGCTTCGGCCAGCAACGTCCGACTATACCTAAGGGGATAGTGCTGCCGGGCCAAACCAAAGACCCCCGCCACTGTCATGACGAGGGCTGCTGTGATCGCTATTGTTCGTACGCGCCTTTTCAGTTGCCGCCGTCCTCTGTCGCCATCTCTTCCAATCGCCGGAACAGGCGATCACTCTCACTTGCGAGCACCTTTAGATTCCCTTTGTTTATCAGTGTCAAATCAGCAAAGGGCAGCCGCTCCCAGTCTTGGAGCTGTGAGCTGAGGCGCGAAAGCGCTTCATCCTCTGTCAAACCTGCTTCCAGCAACCGTTTCACCTGCTGCTCCGGGCTGGAGACGATGACGACTATCTTGTCGAATATCTCCGCCATCCCGGCCTCGATCAACAGCGGGACCTGCACGACGCCAAAGGGCGCCGTGTCTTGTGCCCGCCAGCCCTCAAGGATCCTCTCGACGCGCTCGATGACGAGCGGGTGGACAAGCCGATTAAGAGCCGCGAGGCGCTCGGGATCGCTAAAGACGAGTTCGCCCAAGTGTTTTCGATCGATCCGGCCATCCACGACAGCCGGGTCTCCGAATTCGGCGGCCACTTGTGCCCGCAAGGACTGGTCGCCGTCCATTAACTCATGAGCAAGCACATCAGCGTCGGCAACGACCGCGCCTTTTTCTTCGAGTATTCGGGAGACTGTCGTCTTACCGCTGGCGATGCCACCTGTCAGACCAACTGTCAGCATAACTTCTCTTTCTCAGAAAGGAGCGCCCCTATCTTACAACAGAGGCGCCCCGGAAGATCTATATGAGCGGTTCGACCGCCTGCCTTAAGGAGCCAGAACCGCTTCGTCCGCATCGACCAAGCCGGATCCCTGCTCGACCGCAGTTAGCCCGGCGAGCGGGTCGGCGGTCGAAGTCAGCCAGATCTTCACCTGGGCCGGCATCAATGGACCGCGGGCACTCAAGACCAGGGCCGCCGTGCCGGCTACGGGCGGAGAGGCCATGCTCGTCCCGTTAAGATCGCGATATCCGCCGCCTTTATATGTGGAGCGTATGGCCACGCCGGGCGCCGCTAGATCGACCTGCGGTCCGATGCTAGAGAAAGAAGCCAGACCATCTGCTGCATCCACGGCCGAGACCGCAATCACTTGCGGATAGGCGGCCGGATAGCCGACAGGTCCGCCGTAATCATTGCCGGCAGCGGCCACCATCACGATCCCGGCGGCATCAGCACGGGCCACAGCAACCGCCAGAGCGGAAACATTGGACGAGAGGCCGAGGCTCATATTGACGACGGCGATGTCATTTGCAACCGCCCAATCGAGACCCTCGATGATATCCGAGACCCAGCCGGAACCGCGCCGGTCAAGCACCTTGACCGCGTACAGATCTGCCTGCGGAGCGACGCCGATGACCCCGATATCGTTGTCTATGGCGGCTATCGTCCCGGCCACATGCGTACCGTGGCCATTATCGTCTTTGGCCGACTTGCTCGGATTGATCGCGTTATAGCCGCCTTTGATGTTGGCGCTTAGATCAGGGTGGCTCAAATCGATACCGGTATCGATAACGGCAACTCTAACAGCCGCACCGGCCGCCGTGCTCCATGCCAGCTCAGAATCTATCCTGTCGACACCCCAAGGCAATGTCTCGCCGGGCGCCGGCTCCGGTGGGGGCTTCTTGCCGCCGCCGTTACCGCCGCGCTTCGAAATACTGACTCTTTTGTCCGGCTCGACCGAAACCACGCCGGCCAGGCGCCCAAGACGCCCGGACGCGGCCCTATCAGGCAAAAGAACAGTTTTTCCATTAATCAGATCGAGGTCCTTTACGACAACTCCCCCGACCTTGTCGACCAGCACGTCTCCGGCAGGCGCGTTCACGGCATCGTCAAAAACGACAATGACCCGTTGCGGTCCCGGAGCGGCAGTCAAAGTCGCAGCAAACAGACCCAGACACGCGAACACACCCAGTGCCATCGCCAGTCTCTTATATACTCTCATTTTGACTCCTCCCGACTTAATTACCCATCACTTATATGTTGATTAGTACATTCCCGAGCATACGGGGCTGCAATCACTGGGTCAAGTGTTAACGCCAAGCAACACCCCGTCTATCTGGAAAAACTTCCCCCGGGCTTGTTGTTATCTGCGGTTTTCGTGTATACTTCAGCACGGTTCGTCCGCAGAGCGGCCCGATAGCACTCACTCAGGATTAAGAGATAGTGTGTAGGCTGGGTTTTTGTCGGGAGCCAGGATGAGCTAATTTTATTTTATAGGGGGCCGACAGATGCCAAACGTCGAGCAGACAGATGACTTCACAGAAGAAGGTTACGTCAGGGACGCCGAGGGAAATTTAGTTCCTGATTACGACCAAACCATCAAGGTATTTGACGACGGCGATCTCGTTAATGGGTGCGTCGTCAAGATCGACAGAGATGAGATCCTTGTCGATATAGGTTACAAATCAGAAGGCGTGATTCCCATCCGGGAATTATCGATCCGTAAGGACGTCGATCCAAATGAAGTAGTGGGTATCGGCGAAGAGATCGAAGCGCTAGTTCTCCAGAAAGAAGATAAAGACGGACGCTTGATCCTGTCCAAGAAGCGTGCCGAGTACGAGAAATCCTGGATCCGCATCGAGGAGCTTAGTAAGAGCGAGGAGACCATCTCCGGTCGCGTCATCGAGGTAGTCAAGGGTGGCCTGATCCTGGATATCGGATTGCGAGGGTTCCTGCCGGCTTCATTGGTAGACGTCCGGCGAGTCCGGGACCTCCATCAGTTCGTCGGCCAAGACTTGGAATGCAAAGTCATCGAAATGGACCGCAACCGCAATAATGTCGTCGTTTCACGACGCTCCGTTATTGACGATGCCCGCAAACAAGAGCGCGAAAAAGTCATGTCGGGCCTTAAGAAAGACAAGCGACTTACCGGTACGGTTTCGAGTATCGTCGACTTCGGGGCCTTCGTTGACCTCGGCGGCATCGACGGTCTCATCCATATCTCCGAGATGTCTTGGACGCACGTCGACCATCCATCTGAAGTACTGGAGATCAACGCGGAAGTCACGGTCCAGGTGCTGGATGTCGACCATGATCGCGGACGTATCTCGCTCGGCTTAAAGCAATGCCAGGACGATCCGTGGAAAGATCGTGTCAAAGAATTCAGTGTTAGCGATATCGTTGAGGGCCGAGTGAGCAAACTGGTTTCCTTCGGTGCCTTCGTGGAGATCACTGAGGGCGTAGAGGGTCTAGTGCATATCTCGGAGATAGCCGACGAGCATGTCGAGAAACCTGAAGAGAAGCTAACAGTAAACGAGACAGTCAAAGCCAAGATCGTCGACATAGACACTGACCGGCGACGCGTCAGCCTCAGCATTCGCCAGGCGCAGCGGGTAACTCCGGCGGACGAGGTCGATGATGAAGAGCTGGAAGAGTCAGTGGATGACAGTGTCGCCGAAGAGCCGACGAAAGCCGAGACGAAGGCTGACACAAAGGCCGAAGCGGCGCCGGAAGTCGTCCTGGAATCGGGAGACAGCGCTGAGATCGCCGATGAGGACAGAGACGAGCTTGACGCCAAGACCAGTCAAGCTATAGACGAGGCTCTCAAGATGAACGAGGCAGCTGAAGATGAGACGCTCTCCGGAGAAGTCGAAGAAAAGCAGCCGGATACGGCCGATGGCGATAGTTCGCTTGAGAATGTCGTCGACACGATGAAGGAAGCCCAGACCGGCAAAGAATAAGGGCGTATCGTCTGCATGTCGGGGTCGGTCGACATTCATTGCCACATACTTCCGGGGATCGACGACGGACCTCAAACGATCGAAGAAAGTCTCGATCTAGCCCGGGAAGCGGTAGATAACGGGGTAACCGATATCATCGCAACGCCACACTACAAGCCATTTCTTTTCGAGTTCTCCTCGGAAGACTGCGCGAGAGCCCGGACGCAATTACAGGCAGGGCTGCAAGAAGCGGGTATTCCGATCTCCATACACCTGGGCGCCGAGATCCTGCTCGACAGAGACGTGCTGCCGCGAAACTTGCTGTCCGGCGAAGCCCCGACCTTGGCGGACAGCAAATACGTGTTGCTGGAGTTTCCATTTGTGGCATTACCCTTGTACGCCCATGACCTGGTTTTTGAGATCATCTGCGCCGGGTTCAAGCCCATCTTGGCCCACCCCGAGCGTAATGCGACTATCCAGGGTCACCCGGAAAAGCTTGAGCCTTTTCGCGAGAGCGGCTGCCTGACGCAGATCAATTCGACCAGCCTGACGGGGCGCCTGGGCCGCTCGAGCCGTAAGACCGCCGTCGAGCTGCTGAAGCGAGGCTCAGTCGATATCATCGCCTCCGATGCGCATCTGGCCGACGATCGAGGGCCCAACCTTAAGGAGGCGGTGGCGATCGCGGCCAAGCATGTGGGTCAAGAAGCGGCTGAAAAGATGATCACCGAGACCCCGCAGCGCATCCTGACGGGTCAGTAGGCCCCGCGGGAGATGAAGACGACGGGAATGGTATCGAATCGCTTTTTCATCCAGTCTTCATAGAGCTCGACTTCGTAAGGGATCGGCGGCCTCGGTCCGACTAGAGACATCTCTCCTTTGATGACATTGAATAATTGCGGCAATTCATCCACGCTGAGCCGATCACGGAGGGCGTTGAGGGTCTGGTGCATATCTCGGAGATAGCCGACGAGCATGTCGAGAAACCTGAAGAGAAGCTAACGGTAAACGAAACAGTCAAGGTTAATATCGTCGACATAGACACTGACAGGAGACGCGTCAGCCTCAGCAAGCCATAGACGAGGCCTCAAGATGAACGAGGCTCATGCAGCGATGACCCCGCTGGTCGACTTATTGCTGTCAACTTCGGTCCGCACCATCTCAGAGATGATCTCATCGAGTCCGATCCGAATGTCCCACCCGGGGAAAACTCGGCGCATCTTGCTCAGGTCGGAAATATAGCAGATGTGGTCGCCCGTTCGATGTTGGCCTAAATAACGGCGTTGGACAGGACGGCCAAGAAGGCCTTCGACCATCTCCAAGCATTCCAGGATCGACACGCTATTCTCCCTCCCGCCGCCGAGATTGTAGACCTCGCCGGGCTTTGGGTCGGCCGCAAAAGCGTCAAAAGCAGCGATCACATCGGCGCTGTGGATCTGATCGCGTACCTGCTTCCCTTTATAGCCATAAATCGTGTACTGTCGACCGGCGACAGCGGTCTTTACCAGAAAGTTTAGAAATCCGTGCCGTTCCACGCCCGAATGACTCGGCCCAGTCAGACATCCGCCGCGAAAGACCCCGACCGGCAAGCCGAAGTACCTGCCATATTCTTGCGCCATTACATCCGCCGCGACCTTGGATGCGCCAAAGGGCGAGTGCAGACACTGGTCTATCCGGCAAGCCTCAGAGATTCCGTTGAAATCTTCGGGCCGCGCGTATTCCCAACGCTTCTCTTCTTCTGTCAACAGGACTTCATTTGGAGCGTCCCCATAGACCTTATTGGTGCTCATAAAGATAAAGACGGCCTCGGGACGGGATTGCCGCGTTGCTTCGAGCAGATTCACGGTGCCGACAACGTTGACGTCGAAATCGATCAGCGGTATCTCCTCCGCCTTTTCAGGCGACGGCTGCGCTGCGCAGTGGATGATCAGATCGAAAGAATAATTGCCAAAAAGCTGATCCACGGCACCACGATCGCGAATGTCTATGTCAAAATGGATGAATTGCCGGGTCTTTGCGAGTAGGCGGTCTCTATTCCACAAGGTATCACCGGCTTCCCCAAAGAACTGACGCCTCATATTATTATCGACCCCGACCACGCGATGGCCTCTTCGGTCGTAATACTCGACTGCCTCCGAGCCAATCAAACCGCTGCTACCTGTCACCAATACGTCCATAACCACCCCTATCGCGCCAGTAACATGCGCGGCAGCCCCGCGCTCGCCCTTATGCAAGTAAGGATTGTATACCCAGTAGGCACGTGCCAGTCCCGTTCAGCCGTTGGCAGTCGCCAAGGTTCCTAGCCGGTCCCGCCACCGACCGGACGAGATCGACGTTTGCGCGCCCGCGAGGCCCCGCGGGAGAGCCAAAGGACCAAAGTGGCCAGGGCTAAGAGTCCGCCGGCGGCCATCAACCTCCGGCGGGATACCGGATGCGCCAAGCGGAAGCCCGGTTTAACGAACTTTCCGGAACTGGCCTCTATAAGCATCTCGCCGCCGTGCATATCGGATGATCGGCGAAATATCCCCCGGACTTCGCCATAGTCGCCGCGCCAATCATATCTACCGGCCCGCTTGACCACATCTTCGGTTCCGGGCGGAGCTAACACGCCCTGACCTTGATTATAGCCGGCCAGCTTAAACTGCTCGCCCTGGCGGCTGTATGCATCGTCGTTGATATTGAGCCAGACCCCCTCGTCCCGGACCATGAGGTCCCCGATGACTTCTCCTCGATAAGTAACCATGCGGCCGTCGAAGAGGCGGGACTTTTCGATCAAAATGGTACTGTCGACGAGACCGACGGAATTTTTTATTTCCGCAGCACCAGCTGATCCGCCCGCCAGAACCGCCAGGCAAAGCGCCAGTAAAACAACCTTCCTCATGCTCCCTGTGATCCGACGCATCACTTGCCCCTCCCGACCCTGACGATGAACCCGATGAGCGCGAAGACGGCTATGAATTCCAGCCGGCCGATCCACATCACGAACATGAAGTACGCTTTCAGTCCGGTCGGCATATCCGGCGAAGTCACGCCGGAAGACAGCCCGACCGTGGCGCCGGCCGAGCCACTCTCGAAAAGAGCATCGATGAAAGGGTATCCGTAGAGCGACCCGATGACGCCGCCGCCAAGATAGATAAAGATAAAAGCGAGGACTATCATCATGCTCGACTGGATCTGCTTATCGTTAAGATACCGGTCCTTGATGTGGTGGATCTTCTCGACCAGGACGGCCGATTCCGGCAGCGTCAGGCTGCGTATTTCCGCCATGAAACTGCGAGTGATGATACCGACCCGCATCGCCTTGAAACCACCTGACGTGGAAGCGGCGCTGCCGCCGAGAGCCATCGCGATGATAACGGCCAACATCGCCGCCCCGCCCCACTCGTCAGAAAACTGCCTCGGATACATATTGGTCAGCCCGGTCCCGGTGTGGGCCGAGACTATCTGATAGAAAGATTTTCGAAAGAGGGCCGCCGTACCCCGAAAGGCATCGATGCGCAAAAGGGCGTATGAGCCCAGGGTGACAGTGATAAACAGAGTAGTGATGAACGACACGATCTCAATATTTCGGTAGACCTCCCGGCGGTTGCCGGTCCAAACGGCCCAATGAAGCGCGAAGTTGAATGACCCGATTATGAAGAGGGTCATCGTCAGCAATTCGATCAAGAGGCTGTGGTAGTAGAGAATATTGAACGACTGCGGCGCAAAGCCGCCCGTCGACCACGACCCCATGAATATCCACCACCCCTGAAGAAACGCCCTGGTGAACGCCATCCCATCGTAGAGGTTGGCAGCGGTCAACAGAACTCCCCCCACCACCATATATGTCAGACTGACTATCCAGAGCGCCCGGGCGGTCTGGATAACATTGGGCAGAAGCTTCTCATCCTTGCCCTCGCCGACATACATCATGAACGCCCCGGCGCTGCCGCGGATCAAGAAGGTGAGCGCCACGACGACTATCCCTTGCCCGCCTACATAGGTCAGCAGGTGTCTCCACATATTCAGGGAATAGGAGATATGGTCGAGGTCCTGCAAAAGATAGAGACCGGTCGTCGTTATCCCGCTCATCAGGTCGAACGAAGCGTCAAAAAAGGACCCGAAGTGACCGCTCAGGTAATGCGGGACAGCGCCGACGACCATAGCGACCAGCCATGAAAATGCGGCGGTGACGAGCCCGGGCATCCAAGTCATCTCGCGCCGCTTGCGGCAGATGACCTGGAGGCCATGGCCGATTGTCAGGGCGATCGAGATGCCGATGATGAAATCGACGGCGGCGCTCCACTCGCGAAAGACTATTCCGATCACGAGCGGAAGGAGCATCATCAGCCCGACGCCGACGATGATCTTGCCGGTATAGAAACCGATAATCTGCCAGTCGGATAATTTGGGTCTGGTAATCATTGAGAGCGGCGTCAGTCGACGAGGAACTCCAGGACAATGATGACGAGCAGCCCGCCACCGAAGATCGCTACCGCCAAAGCCACTTCGGTAGCGATGCCGGCAGCGTGCTCTTTATAGTCCTGAAACTTTGAAGCCTTGCGACTCAATCCCCGATCAACCTCCTCTTGAGCGCCTTCTCTTGTTTCACGTTGGTGAGGGCGACAACCGAATCTCCGGCCAGCAAGAGCGTCTCACCTGTCGGTACCAGGATGTCTTCTTCTCCCCGTAAGATCGCTACCAACACCGGATCTCGGGGCAGGTCGAGCTCCATGATCCGTTTGTCTACCGCGGCCGCTTCCGGCCCCGGCAGATCTATCTCGACCAAGGCGAGGTGGCCTTGCTTGAGGGTCTGAAGGGTGACGATGTCGCCGATGGATATCTCTTCCTCGATCAGCCTGGAGATGATCGTCGTCGAGCTGACTGCTTCGATCCCCAGGGCGATAAATATCTCCTCGTTCTTAGGATTATTGACCCGGGCGATCACTCTGGGAACAGAGAAAACACCTTGGGCGATCTGGCAGGCGACCAGATTATCATCGTCATCGCCGGTGACCGAAACGAAGACTTGGGCATCACCTACGCCCGCGTCGTCCTGATAGCGCACGTCACAACCGTCCCCAAGAATAACGAGCGCCCCCTCGACCTCTCTGGCCACCTTTTCAGAGACCTCAGCGCGCCTCTCGATCAGGGTGACGTCATGGTCATTCTTGACAATGGCGGCCGCCAAGAAAGAACCGACCTTGCCCCCGCCGTTGACTAC
>JAUWIO010000145.1 GCA_030605305.1 Actinomycetes bacterium | reverse complement strand
ATTCGGTTTTAAAGCGGCCGATCTGCTGCTCCAGCCGCTGGCCCAAGTCATTTAGACTTGCGACCGCTTGCTCTATTTGCTGCGTTGACGTCAGCCCGCTATTAGTAGACTCATTAATATCGTGCATGGCCGTCGACATCTGGTCCATTCCCGCCGCCTGTTGTTCAGCTGATCCGAGTATCTCCTCGGCCGCGACCGTGGATTCGCGAATGGTATCGACGATCGCCCGGATGACGCCGCCGGATTCGTTAGCCATCTCGACGCCCTTTTTGACGCTCCGACCACCCTCTTCGGTGACGGTGACCACGAGGTTTGTCGCGTTGGTAATGTCATCAAGGATGGCCTTGACCTGCGATGTCGCGTTTTGCGACTGTTCTGCAAGGTTCCGGACCTCGGCCGCTACAACCGCGAAGCCCTTGCCTTGCTCGCCGGCTCTGGCCGCCTCGATGGAGGCATTAAGGGCCAGCAGATTCGATTGTTCGGACAGGTCGTTCACGCTGGCGATTATCTGACCGATGTTCTGCGTATTCTCAGCCAGGGCCAAGATGTGCGTCGATATCTGCCCTACTTGCTCATTAACATTCCCCATGCCCGCGATGGTCTGATCGACAGCCAGCAAGCCCTGGTCGGCTTTTTCCATGGATAGCCGGGCGTTGGCCGCCACCGAATGGGCCCTAGTGCTCGTTTGTTCAGCCGTCCTGCGGATCTCATCGACCGTCGCGAGAGTCTGGTTGACCGAAGCCGCCTGTTCGGCCGAGGCCGCATTGTGTTGGCTTGTCGCACCCAGGATCTGTTGTGTTGATGAGGCTATCTCTGATACGGCCACCTGGAGGTCGCGCACCATGTTTTGCAGGAAACTAAGTAGTTCGTTGAGTTTACGCGAGAGCGCCGCCATTTCAGGGTCATCGTTGTCCTCGTTAAGCCGAGTGCTCATGTCGCCGGCGGCTACTTGGTCAACGAACCGCTCGAACTGCTCAACCGAGGATTCGAGACGCCCCTTGGCCACCGTTTCCGCCGAGACCATCTCGCCGATCTTGGCGATCATCTTGTTAAATGCCGACCCCACCCGCGAAAAATCGGGTCCCCGCTCCGTTGGGATCGACACATTGAGGTCCCCGGCGGCCACTTTGTCGGCCCCGGCGGCCAGTTCGTCGAGGGGGCGGGCCATGCTCCGCCCCATCAGCACCGCGGCAAATGTCACCAGGACCAGAAGGAAAGAAATGATTACCGGCAGATAGATATACGTCGCGCGTAGCTCAGAGGACGCCGATTGCGGGACCGAGACTGCTATCAGCCAATCGTTGTCGCTGGTGTCAGCCATAACCAGACGGGTGGCGCTGATGTAGTATGAGTCCCCGTCCTCGCTGTAGGTCTTGACCTCATCGCCGATATCGTGGTCGTCATGCCCCTCGCCCTGTGGAGCGTTGCCGGCGTGCTCGTCTTCATCTTGCGACATCTGCGCCATCTCATGCTCGTCTTCATCTATTCCTAGTACGGCAAACACTTTCTTGGAGACCGGCGTCGACAGTTCAGCAGCCTTGTCATCGATCTCATCTTCACTGCTGGCGATGGCTACATCGCTCCCGTTTACGATGATCGCTTTTTCTCCCGTACCACGGAGCGCTTGCTTTAGGAACTTTTGAATCTGCGAGAAGGGTCGTTCAAAGTGGAGGAAGGCGACCTGTTTGCCGTCAGGCCCGATGACCGGTGTCGTGGTGGCGATGACCCAGCGGGCGGTATCGCCTGACATATACGGAACGCTATGGTAGACATGATCGATGTCGATTGAAAGGCTCGGGGTGAAGAACGGATTATCCTTCTCGTCATCGGAGAGGTCGTATTCGATCTCGCCCTGAACGAGCCGCGTATGTTCGCGGCCGTTATTATCTATAAAACAGAATTCATCGATGCCGATGCCGCTGGTCTTATTGATATAATTTATGATCCGCCGCTGCTCGGCCAGCCAGGCATCTTTGTTTTCCGGTTCAGTGAAGAGTTTCTGCCAGGAAGGGCTCGATGAGATAGCCAGCAGTGTCAGCTTAGATTCACGAAAGTAGCTATTCAGGCCCGACCTTACTTCTTCGGCCCGGTCGTGGGCCTGGTTACGGACTGCTCGATCTATAGTCGCTTGACCGGTCGTATAGCTGTAGACTCCGACGACGACGAGCTGGAAGATACTGGCGGTGATGACAAAGAGGGCGATCTTGGCGCGCAGACTTAAATTGCGCCACCTTGGCAGTGTGGCTTTGGGCATATGTAGGGGTTCCTTTCATCTCCAGAAAAAAGTAAAAGCCTGCGAGCAGTCCCCTGGTCGCGGGCCTAGCATACCATAAAGGGCAGCACTAGATAACTAGTTAGGTGCTGACACTCTCACGTTCTTTTTGCCCGAGCTGATAACTGGAAACGGTCTCGTTGAGTTCCTGGCCAAGTTCACTAAGGCTGTGGACCGCGTTTTCAGTCTGCTTGTTCGATGATAGTGATTGAGTGGTAGATTGATTGATATTGGTCATGGCGCTGGCGATTTGATCCATGCCGGACGCTTGCTGCTCGGCGGAAGCCACTATTTGTTGCGCTGATTCGGCCGCTTCGTTGATCGCCGTCGCGAGGGCGCGGATCGTGTTCCCTGATTGCTTGGCCAAAGCCATGCCGTCGTCGACCCCGACCGTCCCTGCCTCTGTTACGATCACTACGGCGTTGGTCGCTTTTTGAATATCATCCAGGATAGTTTTGACTTGAGATGTCGCCAGGTGAGATTGTTCTGCCAGACTGCGCACCTCAGCCGCGACGACAGCAAAGCCCTTGCCTTGCTCGCCGGCCCTGGCCGCCTCGATAGACGCGTTCAGCGCCAGGAGGTTTGATTGTTCGGCGATATCGTTAACCGTGGAAATAATATTGCTGATCTGCTGGGTCTGTTCTGAGAGGGTCATGATGTTCCCGGCTATCTGCTCGACCTTTTCCTTGATCTGGTCCATCCCGGAAACAGTCTGCTCGACCGCCTGCAATCCTGCCTCGGAGATCTCGACGGACCGCTGGGCGGCATCGGAGACGGATTGCGCCCGTTCGGTGGTCTGTTCGGCTGTCTGCCGGACTTCATCGACCGTGGCCGTCGTTTGACTGATGGAAGCCGCCTGTTCGGCGGCGCCGGCGCTATGCTGGGAGGTGGCGGCGTAGATCTCGGTCGCCGCGCTAGATATATTCGACGAGGCCCCTTGTATCTTTCTGACCAGGTCGCTAAGTGATTCCACCATCGTATTCAAGTTGTGGCCGAGCGCGGCCAGCTCATCCTGTTCGCCGTTGACCGATACTCTGGCGCCAAGATCGCCGCCGGTGACTTTATCAATGAAGGTGGTGTAGCCGGCGATCGTGCTTTCAAGATACTCCTTTACCTCTTGTTCCGCATCTACCTTGAAGCGGAGGTCTGTGGTGATCTTGTTGAATGCCTGGGCTAGGCGCCCCACCTCATCAAGCCGATCGAAAGCCACGGTTTCAGCGAGGGCGCCCTCGGCGACCTTTTCCGCTGATTCCGCCAGTCTGAGCAGCGGGCGCATCATCCGGCTGCCCAAAAGGGCGCCCGCGACCCCGCT
>JAUWIO010000220.1 GCA_030605305.1 Actinomycetes bacterium | reverse complement strand
CGGGCACGGCGCTTCGGGGGGAGATGGTCCGTTTTATGGGCACCGATGGTCGCCTGTTGGCGTTGCGCCCCGAGATGCCCACATCGATCGCCCGGGTCGTGGCCCAGCGTCTTTCGCGCGAGAATGAGCCACACCGCCTCTACTACATCGCCAATGTCTTTCGCGAGCACTCTTCGAAACAAGGACAGCCCCGGGAGTTCTGGCAGGCCGGCGTCGAGCGCATCGGCGGCGGCTCTCCCGATGACGACGCCGAGATAGTCTTGCTTTTCATCGAGACCTTATTGGCGGCCGGCCTCCAGGATTTCAAAGTCGGATTGGGACGGATAGACTTTTTGGGCCGGGTCCTAGACAAACTCGAGTTGGGCGGCGACGAGAAGGACAGTCTCCGGGCAGCCCTGGCCGGGCGGAATCTTGTCCGTTACGAAGAGATCGTCAAGCGCCTCGACCTTGATGAAGGGACAACGGCCGATCTGCTCTTACTGCCGGGTCTCAGCGGCGGCATACAGGTCCTGGACCGGGCACAGACCCTGGGAGAGCGTCGCGGCGGCTCGGAGGTCCTGGCCGGTTTGCGGCAGGTCTACGAAGCGCTGGCGGCCGCCGGAGTGGCTGATCGAGTCATCCTCGATCTCGGCATCGTCCGCGATCTCGATTATTACACCGGCATCATCTTTGAAGCGTATACCCCGGCACTGGGCGCGGTTCTAGGCGGCGGCGGGCGGTACGATAACCTGCTGGCCGAGTTCGGCTA
This sequence comes from Actinomycetes bacterium, assembly GCA_030605305.1. Lineage (GTDB taxonomy): Bacteria > Actinomycetota > Aquicultoria > CAJVYJ01 > JAUVQD01 > DAOUYN01. Next base: position 1,875 of record JAUWIO010000220.1, on the reverse strand, counting down.
CGAGGCACCGGCCGCGGGGTTCGCGCTGGGGTTGGAGCGCCTGGAGAGCGCCCTGGCTCAAGGCGGCGGTGAGCGATGAGCAAGCTAAAGATCGCGGTGTCGAAGGGATCTTTGCTGGAGCCGGTTATTCGGCAGCTAAGTGACGTCGGGTTCGATACGGCGCCGCTGTCGGATCCCGGGCGGCGGTTGCGCTTGGAGACCGCCGATGCCGAGTATGTCATCTGCCGGGCAACGGACGTTCCGACGTTCGTCGAATGGGGCGCCGTCGATATCGGTTTTGTCGGCAGCGACACCCTGATGGAAGGCGATTACGATATCTTCGAATTACTCGATCTGGGTATCGGCGCCTGTCGCTTCGTCTTGGCCGGTCGGGCCGATGCCTCCGGCGGGGCCCAAGCGGCGCGCCGGGAGAACGGTCCGCGCCGGATAGCCACCAAATATCCGAAAGTGGCGGCCGATTACCTCGAGCGCTGCGGCCGCCAGGCCGAGATAATCAAGCTGTATGGTTCGATGGAGCTGGCTCCGCTCGTCGGGTTGGCTGACGAGATAGTGGACCTGACCGCGACCGGGCGGACACTGGCAGACAACGGTCTCGTCGAGCTCGACGAGATAGCGCAGGTCAGTTGCCGCCTGATTGCCAACTATGTTAGTTATAAAATAAAATCGGCGACAATAAACGAGCTGGTAGAACGGTTGAGAAATAATGATTGAAGTCAAGAGACTGACAAGTGACGGGATAGAAACGGCCCTAGCCGGGCGGGGGCTGGCGGCCGAAGACGAGGCGATCGCGGCGACGGTCCGCTCGATCATCGCCGATGTCATCGACCGCGGCGATGAGGCTCTCGCTGACTACACCGAGAGATTCGATCGCGTCTCTTTAAGACCGGAGGAATTCCGGGTGCCCCTGTCCGAGATCAAGTCGGCTCTGGCCGCCATCCCCGGGGAGGTCAAGGACAGTTTAGAGCTGGCCGCGCGAAGGATCACCGACTTTCACGAGCGGCAGTTGCCCAAGACCTGGAGCATCGATATCGATGGGGCGACGCTTGGGCAACGGATAACGCCTGTCTCGCGCGCAGGGCTCTATATCCCCGGCGGGCGGGCGAGCTATCCGTCTTCAGTCTTGATGAACGCCATCCCGGCCAAGCTGGCCGGCGTCGAAGAGATAGCGCTCTGCGTGCCTCCGGGTCCCGATGGGCGGGTCAGTGAGTATGTCCTGGCCGCCGCCGCTATCGTCGGGGTCGATGAGATATACCGGGTCGGCGGTGCTCAAGCAGTGGCGGCCATGGCCTATGGGACCGACACGATCAAGGCGGTCGATAAGATAACGGGGCCGGGCAATATATATGTGGCGACGGCCAAGCGTCTGGTGATCGGCCAGGTAGATATAGATATGATCGCCGGTCCGACGGAGGTAGTCATCGTCGCCGATGGCCGGGCGCCGGCCGCGTTTATCGCTGCCGACATGATCGCCCAAGCCGAGCACGATCCGCTGTCTTCAGCCGTGCTCCTCACAGATGATGACGGGTTGCCGGCGACTGGCCAGGTCGAGCGTGCCAGCCAGCTGGCTTCCTCGCCGCGGGCCGAGATCGCCCGGACCTCGGTGGGCGACAACGGCCGCATATTCGTGGTCGACGATTTCGATACGGCCGTTTTGTTCGTTAACAAGTATGCGCCGGAGCACTTGGAGCTGATGGTCGAGGACCCCGAAGCGCTGCTGCCCAAGATCAAGAACGCCGGGGCTATTTTCATGGGCGACTATACGCCGGAAGCTCTGGGCGATTATGTGGCCGGAGCCAACCATGTCCTGCCGACCGCCTCGACGGCCCGCTTCTATTCGCCGTTGGGAGTCTATGACTTTTTGAAGTGGTCCAGTGT
>JAUWIO010000037.1 GCA_030605305.1 Actinomycetes bacterium | reverse complement strand
GCTGCTGGCCGCGGCTCCGATCGCTTACTTTCTGCTCGTTATCTGGCTGGGTTGACGCCTGCCCCGGATTCACGAATACTTCACGTTCGTATGGTATGGTTCGGCGCACCTCGGGGACGGGTGACATAGCATGGATCAACAAAACACAGTGCAACGAATAGTTATATTGGGTTCCACCGGCAGCATCGGGCGTCAGGCTCTCGATGTAGTCATGAAGCGCCCGGCAGATTTCTCTATTGCCGGCCTAGTGGCCTTCTCTAACCGGGAGGAACTGCTCCGTCAAGCAGAAGCGACCCGACCTGACTTCATCTGCTTGGTCGATGAGTCCGCGGCCAAGCAGCTTCGCGACGACTTAGACTCGACCGCATCAGCGACGCCGACGCTCCTAACCGGCGAGGCGGGCCTTTTGGCCGCGGCTGCCTGGGAGGACGCCGATACCGTGCTCAACGCCGTCGTGGGCGGAGCGGGTCTGGCCGGGACACTCGCGGCGCTCAAAGCCGGGAAAAAATTAGCCCTGGCCAACAAAGAATCACTGGTGGCCGCCGGCAAGCTGGTCAAACGGACCCTGGACGAAAGCTCCGGCTCGCTGATCCCTGTGGACTCGGAACATAATGCTCTTTGGCAATGCCTCATCGGCGAGAAGGACAGTGAGGTAGCTCGACTGCTGCTGACTGCGTCCGGCGGTCCTTTTTGGGGCAGACGACCATCGGACTTGGCCGATGTGACCCCCGCCGAGGCCTTGGCGCATCCCAGGTGGGAGATGGGTCAGCGGATATCGATCGACTCCGCCACCCTCTTGAATAAAGGACTAGAGGTTATCGAGGCGCACGAGCTTTTCGGGGTCGACTATGACCGGATCGATGTAGTCGTCCACCCGCAATCGATCGTCCATTCACTGGTCGAATTCGTAGACGGGTCGCTTAAGGCGCAGCTTGGGCCAACCGATATGCGCCTCCCGATCCTTTACGCTCTGGCCTGGCCCAGGCGCATCGGCCCAGTTCTTCCAGCCTTCGACATCACTACCGTCGGAGATCTGACCTTCGAGTCGCTCGAGCCCGGCTGGGCCCCCTGCTTCGATTTGGCGCTGGAAGCCGGAAAAGCCGGGCGCTCTTATCCGGCGGTCTTGAACGCCGCCGATGAGGTAGCGGTGGCCGCGTTTCTCTCAGGAATGATACGATTCCAGGATATTGGAAATATTATAGATCACGCCCTTTCCGAGCATGAGCCAATAGATATCGATTCCGTCGACGACTTCACGCAGGTCGACGCTGGAGCCAGGGCGTCGGCTCGGCAGGCGAAGGTTTCTTAAAGCGAGGTCATTGAATTGAGTGTCGGCGTAGTAGTAGCCATTCTCGGGCTAGGTCTGATCATCTTCATACATGAGCTTGGGCATTTCGTGGCGGGTAAACTTCTGCGGCTCAAGATAACCGAGTTCTTTATCGGCCTGCCGATCGGCAGGCCTCTCTTCAGCTTCCGCCGCGGTCAGACCGAGTACGGGATCAAGCCCGTCCTGTTTGGCGGCTACATCAAATTCCCGGAGTATGTGGCGATGGGTGAACCGCAGATCGACAGGGTCCGGCCCGATGGCCCGGCTGAGATAGCCGGACTAAAAGAAGAAGATATCATCACAAGCATCGACGGGCAGGCGGTCGGAGACTGGCACGATATCTTTCAGCTGGTCAGCACCAGGGCCGGGAAGACGGTCGACCTTCAGGCTAATAGGGGCGGCGTCGAGATCGAACTGAAGATCACCCTGGAAGATGTCGAGGGTGTCGGCCGCTTAGGAGCGGGGCCGGTCGCGACCGACGATATTTATATAGACGATCTGCCTGACACACTTGACGGCCAGAGCTTGCCGCGTAAGAGCTTCGTGGTAGCAGCGGGCCCACTGATGAACATCTTCTTGGCCATTGTCATCCTGGCCGGAGCATTGATGATAGGTTTCGCTGAGCCGACTACCACCGTCGGGCGTGTTATGTCGGACAGTCCGGCGAAGTCCGCGGGCATAGAAGCCGGCGACAAGATCGTGTCGGTGGCCGGCGCAAAAACAGATGATTGGCAGAGCGTCATCAAATCTATCAGCGACCACGCGGGCCAATCGGTCAAGATCGCGGTCGAGCGCGACGGGGTCTTAGAGACCTTCAGCTTGACGCTGCGCAAGCAGTCCGATGAAGGGCTGCTCGGCATCGGCACAAAGCTGGTTCGACGGCCTCGACCGCCGGTCACAGCGGTCAAGGAAAGTTTTATGTTCTCTTATCAGGCGACCGGTATAATCCTCGATGTCATGGGCCGCCTGGTCATGCGGCCAACGAGCGTCGTCGGTCAACTGAGGAGTCCGATAGGCGTCGTCCAAGAGACCGCCCCGATAGCCGAGCGCGACCTGCTTGAGTTTGCAGTGACGCTCGCCGGTATCAGTATTGCCATCGGCATCTTCAATCTCCTGCCTATCCCGCCTCTGGACGGCGGGAGGATACTCGTCTCACTGATAGAGTTCCTGTCGAGACGGCGCATCAAGAAGGAGTCTCTTGTCTTCGTCAACGCCGTCGGCGTCTCGTTATTATTGATGTTGATGACATATGTGATCGTCGCGGACATCTTTCGAATCACTATAACCAAGTAGCTGCAAGATGCGCCGTCCCGGGTGCTGTCCCAGTCAGTCCGTATGCAATAGAATGAACTCATGACGACAAAGAAGATCATGGTCGGCAAGATCCCTATCGGGGCCGGTAGTCCAGTAGCGATCCAATCGATGACTAACACCAAAACGCGCGACGTCGAGGCGACGACTGCGCAGATAGAGGCACTGGTCGAGGCCGGCTGTGAACTGGTTAGGGTCTCTGTTCCCGATGACGCATCAGTCGAGGCCCTGCCCGCTTTGATCAAGTCGGCCACCGTCCCCCTCATCGCCGATATCCATTTTCGAGCCGACCTGGCTATCAAGTCTATTGAAGCCGGTGTGGCCAAAATACGTATCAACCCCGGGAACATCGGAGCGCGAGAGAAGGTCGCCGCGGTCGTTTTGGCGGCCAAGAAGGCCGGTGTGCCGATACGGATAGGGGTCAACTCGGGGTCGCTGAGTAAAACAATCCGCGCCCTCGATGTCCCGCCAGCGCAGAAGCTTGTCGCCAGCGCACTGGAGAATATCAGCCTCCTGGAGGAGCTGGACTTTGACAATATCGTCGTATCGGTCAAATCGTCGGATGTCATGGAGACGATCGAGGCCTAACGAAGCCTTGCCGTGCAGGTAGATTATCCGCTACATTTAGGAGTAACAGAGAGCGGCACCCGGGAAACAGGGGCGATTCGCTCTGCTGTAGGGCTTGGAGCGTTGCTGGCCGATGGGATCGGAGACACTATCCGGGTCTCGCTCGCGGCCGATCCGGTCGAGGAGATCGACGTCGCCAGGCAGATACTGCAGGCTGTCGGGGCCAGGCGGTTTTACCCGGAAGTCATAGCCTGTCCGACCTGCGCGCGATGCGAGATAGACCTGTTTCCGCTCGCGCGGGAACTGGAGGACCGCTTGAAGAGCTCCGGCAAACCTTTGAAGGTCGCGGTAATGGGCTGCGTGGTCAATGGACCCGGCGAGGCGGCCGATGCCGATGTCGGCCTGGCCGCCGGACAAGGAAAAGGCGTCATCTTCCGGGGCGGACAAGCAGTCAAGACGGTGCCCGAAGCGGAGTTTTTGTCAGCTTTGCTGGCAGCGGTCGACGAGATATGAGGAGAATATGCGGATTTCGGATTCATTCATACCGACCCTGAGGGACGACCCCGCGGAAGCGGAGATCGTCAGCCATAAACTCATGGCCCGGGCGGGTCTTGTTCGGAAGTCGGCGGCGGGCTTTTATACTTGGCTCCCGCTTGGCTGGCGGGTACTGCGCAAAGTGGAGAATATCGTGCGCGAAGAGATGGACCGGGCGGGCTGCCTTGAGCTGCTGATGCCGATCCTTCAGCCAAAAGAGCTTTGGGAGGCGACGGGCCGCTGGGCGGCTTACGGCCACGAGATGATGCGGGTCACGGACCGCCATGGACGCGAATTCTGTCTCGGTCCGACCCACGAAGAGATGATAACAACCGTCGCCAAGGAATTGCGCTCCTATAAGGACCTCCCCAAATGCCTCTATCAGATCCAAGCCAAGTTTCGCGATGAGATCCGCCCGCGCTTCGGGGTGATGCGCAGCCGCGAGTTCGTCATGAAGGACGCGTATAGTTTCCACACCGATGAAGCCAGTCTCCAAAAGACATACGACCGGATGAGCGAAGCTTATAGCCGGATCGTCGAGCGCTGCGGCCTGACGTACCGGTCGGTCAAGGCAGCCGGCGGTCTGATCGGCGGGGCCGTTTCCGAAGAATTCATGGTCTTGGCGGACACCGGGGAAGATGTCGTCATCTATTGTCCCGAGTGTGATTACGCGGCCAATCTCGACACTGCGACCTCAAAGTGGCATACCGCAGCGCCCGATGAGGCCGGCCTCCCGATCACTAAGAAAGCGACGCCTGACAAAAAGTCGATCAAAGAAGTCTCGGAGCTCCTGGGGGGCGAGCCACGGTCTGTGGTTAAAACTCTTATCTTCAGGGCGGGAGATAAAGTCGTAGCCGCCCTAGTGCCCGGCGATAAGGAGCTGAATCCCGAGAAATTAGCAACTATCACCGGGGCGGGGGAGGTGGAGCTCTTCAGCGAGGAAGACTTCGCGGCTCACGCGGATCTTGTCTCCGGCTTTGTCGGACCTGTCGGCCTCGATGCGGTCGAGATCATCGCCGACCATTCCCTCAAGAGCATGCGCAACTTTATCACTGGGGCCAACGAAGCCGGCTTTCACCTGCTCAACGTCAATGTGGAAACCGATTTTAGCGTCGATGTCTGGGCCGATCTAGTCTATGCGCAGGTGGGCGAGAGCTGCTCACAATGTGACGCCGGCCGACTCGAACAGATGCGGGGGATCGAAGTCGGCCATATCTTCCAGCTCGGCACCAAGTATAGCGAGCTCCTGGATGCGCAATACGTTGACGAAAACAGCGAGTCACATCCATTCGTGATGGGTTGCTATGGGATCGGCGTCAGTCGGGTTGTGGCCGCTGCCATCGAGCAGAGGTTCGACGAATCCGGCATCATCTGGCCGCCGGCTCTAGCACCCTACGACGCCCAACTGATAACACTGGGTAAGGACGATTCCGTCAAAGATGAAGCCGACAAACTATATGCATCGCTCGCCACTGACTTTGACATACTCTATGACGACCGCCCTGTCAGCGCCGGGATCAAGTTCAAGGACGCCGATCTTATCGGCCTTCCTTTTCAGCTCATCATCGGCAAGCGATTTGCAAAGACGCGCCAAGTCGAGGTCAAGATCAGGGCGACGGGCGAGCGGGCCGAGCTGGGCGTCGAGGAACTCCCCGGCTGGATGCGCGAGACGCGAGAGGGACTGTGAGCTAAAGAAGTGTCTATAGCACTGGTTATACCAGCCTATAACGAAGAAGACCGTATTGGACCGGTTCTGGCCGCCGCCGCCGGGGTCGATCTTCTGAGCGAGACGATAGTCGTCGACGACGGCTCTACGGACAGGACAGCCGAAGTCGCCAAGGAGTTCGACGTCAAGGTCATCGTCCTCCCTGAGAACCGCGGTAAGGGGGGCGCTATGCATGCCGGCGTCGAGGCCCCGGATGCCGAGATCGTCGCGTTCAGCGATGCAGATATAATCGGCCTGAAATGTGAACACTTCAACCTCCTCATCCAGCCGCTGCTCGATGATCCGATGCTAGTGATGACGGTGGGCAAGTTCTCAGGGGGTCGCCGGCGTACCGATTGGTCGCAGAACCTTATTCCGGCCATCTCGGGGCAGCGGGCCATCCGCCGGGCTTTCTTTGATGATCTGCCCAACCTCGAAGCCTCCGGTTTCGGGGTCGAGCTGCTCATTACCCGCCACCCAAAATCGATCGATGCCCACAAGATCGAGGTCACCCTGGAAGACCTGACGCAGGTGATGAAGGAAGAGAAGCTCGGGATCGTCAAGGGTGTCTCGGCCAGGATGCGCATGTACCAGGATATCTTCAAAGCGTTCTTGAGATAACTCAGGTTTACAGCTTGGAAAACTTTTGTTAATCTGAAATAGCGAAAGCTCTTATGCAGAGAGGTGGAGGGACCGGCCCTTTGAAGCCTCGGCAACCTGGGCGTTTCAGCCTTCAACGTGCCAAATCCTGCGGAGAACCGACAGATGAGAGCGCGAGTGTTTAAGCTTTCTTCTGTCAGCCGGAAGGAAGCTTTTATTATTTTGAGGAGGAAGAAATGTCTCGAGGGGATTATGTTTTTACTTCAGAATCGGTGACGGAAGGCCATCCCGACAAAATGGCCGATCAGATTTCCGATGCCGTACTCGATGCCATCTTTACAAATGACCCGATGGGCCGGGTGGCGTGTGAGACTTTTGTCACCACCGGACTAGTGGTCGTCGGCGGGGAAGTGTCGACTAACACTTATGTGTCGATACCGGATGTCGTGCGCAAGACTATCGCCGGGATAGGCTACACGAGGGCCAAATACGGTTTTGACCATGAGACCTGCGCGGTGATGGTGACCCTTGATGAACAGTCGGCGGACATCGCCCAAGGCGTAAATCACGCTCTTGAGGAACGCGGCGGAGCCGAAGACGACCTTGATGGTCAGGGCGCCGGCGATCAGGGCATGATGTTCGGTTATGCCTGCAAGGAGACTCCCGAACTGATGCCCGCTCCGATCATGTGGGCGCACCAACTGTCTAAGCGCCTCTCCGAAGTTCGCAAACAAGGGATAGTGGCCGGCTTGAGGCCGGACGGTAAGACTCAGGTGACGGTCGAATATAAAG
>JAUWIO010000062.1 GCA_030605305.1 Actinomycetes bacterium | reverse complement strand
GTAACCTGCAAAATCCTCGCCCGGGCCAAACTGGAGCGGATTGACAAAGATGCTGGCAACGACGATCTCACATTCGGAGCGGGCCCTCTTTAGCAAAGCCGCGTGCCCGGCATGGAGGGCACCCATCGTCGGCACCAGGCCTATCAGGGCACCGCTACGTTCCGCCAACGCCTGGCGAAGTTCTGTGATAGTTCGAGTTATCTGCGGATCGCGCATGCATGTATAGTATGACTAGCGCGGGTTTTTCGCTAGCCGGACGCGGTAGACCTACTCCTCGACGACGAGCAGGTCGAGCTTGGGAGCGAGCGTGTCTCTATATTCCGCCCTTGCCAACGAACCCAACTTGAGGTCCTCCAATTGGGCGAGCGATCCCTTTCTCAAAATAACTGTCTGCGGACCGATGTAGAAGACATGGGTGTCTTTACCGTTGAGGACGATGAACTTCTTATCCAGGTCCATCTCGATGATCCGACCGCGGGCCACCGGACTGCTTGCCTGAAGAGAGTCTATCTCCCCGATACCCACGTGGCGCTGGAGATAGCGGATCTTGACCGTATCGCCAACGGTCAGACTCGTAAATCGCGATCTGGCGTCGTCTTTAGTGACGACCGCGGCTCCCGGCAGCTTAAGCTCTATATCGCCTTGTCCATCGGTATCAATCAAGACGATATTCGGTTCGCCAAGATGTTTGATAGACCCGGTGACTGTCTTCGTCTCGGCAGAATCCAACCAGATGACCGTGATCGAGCCGGCCGAGAGAACGACGACCACCATGATGGCAATAAAAACCAGGTGGCGGCCATTGTAGAAAATACTCTTCAGTTTCGTAACGACTGACCCAGCCAAGTCGGACAAATGCTCTCCTAAAAATGATAATGGGCCGTTCAGACTAGAGAAAATCGGCCATTATGGCCGATAGACGGCCCGGTCGCGGCGGACTTAATATATAAGACGAGGCAGACAAAGACAAGTTTTCCCCGCGAGAAGACCAGAAGCGCTTCGCTCTTGCGCGAGGTCGAGTGTGCTATAATCTGAGGTTAACCGATGCTACCGCCTAAGTGTTTTCACGATTTGATCCCAGATTTGTTGGGATGGTGAGTAAGATTAACAGGATCTATAACGCTTCCATGATGAAGATCGTTGCTTTCCTCGTCTTGCTCTCATTTTGTATTACCACAACCGTCATTATCGCGGCGCCCGTCGACAACGAGATTGAAGAGATATCAGACTCCATCGAAGATAAAAAAACTGCCTCGGAAACTGCACAAGACAATATTGTTAAGTTTAGAGAGGCCCTCGACAAACTCGTCGCTGAGTACCAGGAAGAGTACGCCAATCTCCAGGAAATAGAAAATGCCGTCGCTCATTCGGAGCGCGAACTTAACAGCCTTGTCGAGCAACAGATATATTATCAGGGGCTCCTCGACGAACTGAGTGTGTTCACCTACCGCGATGGCGATATCTACTTCTTCGAGGTCGTCCTGGGAACGCGAAGCTTTACCGACCTCATCACCCGCTTGGACTTTCTAGTCAAGCTCAACCGGCGCCAAGCGGGAGTGCTTCAATCCACTAAACGCCTCAGGGCCCTGGTTAAGGAGCGCCGGGACGAACTGAAGGCGAAAAAAGAAGATCAGAGCCGGCTTATCTCGGCTCTGGAGTTGAAGCAAAGCGAAATACAACGACTCCTTGTTGTTCAACAGGAGCTGATCGGGACCCTGGGTCAGGACATCGAGGACCTTCAGCGCGAGCGAGTGGAGAAGAAAGAGCTTAAAGCCCGTCTGGCCGCCGAAGCGCTGGCGCGCCAAAAGCGCGTCGGGGATTGGCCGGAAACCCTGACGATCGATATCTTCTTCCCGATCCCGTCGGCCTATGTCAGCAGCTATATCAATGACTGGGGCTTTGCGAGGGCCGGAAATCCCTCCGGCCACCAAGGTACGGATATCTTCGGAGTGAAAGGGACGCCCCTGGTCGCCGTCTCTGATGGAGTCATCGGCGAACAGTTCGGCAATAGCCGCATCGGCGGTTTTCGCCTGCATATCATCGACGACCAGGGTGTCGATTACTATTACGCCCACCTTAACAACGACACCCGTGGTTCCGACGATGGGCTTGGCGGCGCACAAGCAGCATACGCACCGGGTATCGCCCCGGGTGTTCGGGTCAAAGCGGGCCAGCTTATCGGGTACATGGGGGACAGCGGCGATGCCGAACCGACCCCGCCCCACCTTCATTTCGGGATCACGGTCAACGATAAATGGGTGGCGCCTTTCGCGCACCTGCAAGCCGCCACCTATCGCTAGCCAAAAACCCTAAGCGGCCTTTCTGGCCTCCTCGATCGACAAGCGCCTGATAGCCGCATTCGCCCGCTCCCAGTTGACATTCTGTAGCCAGCTCTCGATATAAGCGGCCCGGTCGGGTCCAAAATCCATGTAGTAAGCGTGTTCGTAGACGTCGAGTACGATCAATGGCTGCGCCGCCCAGACAGCGTCGGAATGAATATCCGCCAGATAGTTGCGCACGCATCCATCGACCACATCGTAAGCGAGTACCGCCCAGCCCCGAGCAGACATAGCGGTAGCGCGAAGATCGTCCGCCCAGTTCTCAAAAGAGCCGAAATCCATGTCTATCCACTCTAAGATCGTCCCCTCACACCGGCCCTCGCCTCCGAGAACGTCAAAGTACGCTTCGTGCAGGCGAATCGCGTCAGCCGTGAAGAGCTGTTCGCGTTTGAGTGCCCGATAAGGGCTGTAGCTTGCATTACCGGACTTTGCAGTCCGCTCAAGATGCTCCTCGATCTCATTAAATTTACTGATGTAACCCTTGTAGAGCGAGAAGTGGTCGTCAATATTCTTGCGAGAGATGCCTTCAGGCAATTGCTCCAAAGCGAATTCTCGCGGTGCCTTGGTCGTCTTCACAGCAGGTCCCCTCTCTTCTCTGTAGTTTCCGAAGCGATAAAATCCAAGTACAACAAGCGGTTCGAACCGGTATTTGTCAGCTGGAACGGCCGCCCGGCGGGTATCATCAGCAATTGTCCCGCATCAAGCGATTGTTCTCGCCCCCCGACGCTCCCACGAGCCTCTCCTTCGATAAGATAGACGACCCGGTCAGCGCGCGCATCGGTCGCGTCCCGCCTAGCTGCCGTCTCACCAGGTGGCAGTGACGCCACCATCACAGCCGTCCGTGGAGACCGCAACAACATGTCGAAACGATGCGCGCGTGCATCCCCCTCGAGACGACGGGGATCAGCAAAGATGTTTTCGTCAAAATCGGTCATATACCTCCCCTCCTCAGGCGGTTTATTCCCCAAGAAGGTCCGTGATTATTGGTTTAATGGCACTGCTTCTTGGAAGAAACTCGCGAGGAGGTGCTTTTCTATGACAGTCGATAGAGGAGACGTGGTACGAATACATTATCATGGTGAACTGCTAAGCGGTGACCAGTTCGACGATAGCTTGTCGGACGAACCGGTCGAGTTCACGGTTGGAGACGGTCAGGTGATATCGGCAATCGACGAGGGTGTGGTAGGTCTGGATCCAGGCGACAAGCGCAAGATCTCGGTAACCCCGGAGAACGGCTACGGAGAACGCCGGGACGATCTGATCCGGGTAGTCCCCCGTCAGGTGCTGGGCGAGCAGGAAGTCAAGCAAGGTGAGGCGGTAGAGATCCAGACTGCCGACGGACAACTCGTCATCGCGGAGGTGGTCGAGACGAATGATGATTCAGTGACGTTCGATCTCAATCACCCCCTAGCCGGCCGTGACATGAACTTCGAGGTCGAGCTGATCGACATCGTTCAGAAAGCCGCGTAGAGCCGGCTCTTCGATAGTTTGAATAAAAAGAAGCCGGACACACCAACAAGTGTGTCCGGCTTCTTCGTTCATGAAGGTTTCTATTAGTCCCCGAAGCGACCCAAGACTTCGTGCATCCGCTTTGATATCTCCATCCCATTATCAAAGTCGCGCTGCCAAAGGTTGCGCCCGAATATCAGACCCGTGGCGCCGCACTCCATTGCCATGGTCGCTTTCTCAAGCAGATCTTCGTCGTCGAGTTTGCTGCCCCCAGAGAAGAGGACAAGTGTCCGTCCGGCTGATGACACGATCTTTTCTACCGCCTCTCGAAGCGAGAGCTTCAAGCCGTCGTAAGGTGCAGGCTGCGCCGGCGATTTTGCCGACCCCAACTTTGGAAAATTGAGCTTAACGACATCGGCGCCCATCTCACAAGCGACTCGGGCAGCATAATCGATAGCGTAAAGCGCATCCCGTCCGCCCTTCTCCTCAATGTCGGCGCCGCGAGGATACGACCAGACGATCAGCGGCATACCGAAGCGCTCAGCTTCTTCCCTGACGGCCGACAGCTGCGCTAGGTCTTCGCCTTGCATCGCTGAGCCCACATAAAGGGTGTAACCGATGGCGTCGGCTCCAAGTCGTACAGCATCCTCTACCGAAGCGGTCAGTGGTGAAAAAGCCTGGTCATCATTGGGTATTGTCGTCTTGCCGTTGATCTTCAGAACCAGGGGCACCCTTCCCGCATACTTGCGCATGTACTTCTGGGCCAGGCCGATGTGCAGAGCAATTCCGGAAAAGCCACCCTCAGCTGCCAGGCGAAACTGGAACTCGGGGTCCGCGCTGTCAGGATTCGGGAAGAAATCGACCGGTCCGTGCTCGAGTCCCTGGTCGATCGGGAGAAGGAGTAAGGTCCCATTTCCGGGACCATGCTCAAATAGAAGCCTATGGAGACGGACCAGTTTTCCCTGGTTTAGATCAAGTTCATTGAGCCTCGTTGCCGGGGCTGTTCGTAGCATAGGATCACCTCATCTAGTGTTCTGCTTGTCTTGTTCCTATTATCTTATCGGTTAAAACTCCTGTAGACCCGGAGCCCGAACCTATCGCTTACCAACTATATCGACAAGTGATTATTTGTCCAATTTGGGAATACTCTAGAAAAGTGGTCGGATAGGACGCGTTAACGGTGTGCGCGAATTCGTTTATAATGCGAGTCCTAACGACCGATAGCCTGACGTAAACTTTTCTGAGAGACATAGGGAGTTCTCATCATGGATCAAGCCTACTGTGACGCACTGAGGTTCGCTCACGAATACGAAAAGAAAGGCGAGAAGCATTATCGGGAGGCTGCCGAGGCAGCCACTGATCGTTTTGCCAGGAAAGCTCTGGTCTTTTTGGCGGATGAAGAGGTCGAACATATCCGCAAGATCGATCAGTTTAACCAGCACCTTTTGGGTGGCGGCGAATTCGACCTCGAGTCAGAATGCGCTCTATCTTTATCCGACCGGGTGGACACGTTCCTCGACGAATCCCGGCACGCGGGACATATCGGTAAGGAGCGGGACATGACCGATATCGACGCTTACGATCTGGCTATGAAAAGTGAAAAAGAGGGTTACGAGATGTACGCGAGTGTCGAGAAGAGCAGCATGGATGATAGGCTCAAGCAGTTTTTTGGATTCCTCGCACAAGAGGAACAGGGACACTACAAACTTTTAGCGGCGTCAAAGAAATACTTGGAAGACCAATCCTATTACTTTGAAGAAGGCGGCGGCTGGCTCTTTAGCTAGGAACTCCCGGCGTAATCGAGGACCCGCCCGGCGGTCTTATGGGCGTTGACGACGCAATCGTTGAAGCTGACTCCGCGATAGGCATTCCCGGTGACAAAGAGGCCGGCGTGTCGGTCGATCGCTTCCTCTATCCGGGCCAACCGATCACCATGCCCCACCATATATTGCGGGATCGCCTTTTCATGGCGGATGATGTGCGTGAACTCAGGATCCTTAGTAATGCCCATCATGGCGCGCAGCTCGCGCTGGACTGTGTCGAGCGTCTCGGCGTCACTGTGGAGTGCGGCCTCCGGATCGATGCCGCCGCCGACCATAGCCCGGAGCGACACCTTCCCTTCTG
>JAUWIO010000280.1 GCA_030605305.1 Actinomycetes bacterium | reverse complement strand
CGAAGCGTAAGCCGAGGACCGGCTGCGTATTCGAGGCCCGAACGAGACCCCAGCCGCCATCCATCTTGACCCGAGCGCCATCAATATCGATGACCTCGTGATCCCGAGAAAAATATGCGGCCAGCTCGTCGATGACGGCGAACTTGCGGCTGTCCTCGCAGGCGATCCGATACTCAGGGGTCGATACATATTGCGGCAGCGCGGCCACCAGGTCACTCAAACGCTCCGGTGTTTTCGACATGAGCTCGACGGTCCGGGCGGCGGCATAGATAGCATCATCAAATCCGTAATACCTATCATTGAAAAACAGGTGGCCCGAAACCTCTCCGCCCAACTGGGCATCTTCGAGCCGGAGTCGCTCTTTTATGAAGGAATGGCCCGTGCGTGACATGATCGCGATTCCTCCGGCCTCCTGAACGACCTCTTCGACCAGCTCGGATGCCTTGACGTCAAAGATGACTTTGCTTCCGGGCCGGTCCGCCAGCAGGTCTTTAGCGTAAAGCGCCAGCAGCTGGTCGCCCCAGACGATCTCACCCGCTTCGTCGACGACCCCGAGTCGATCGGCATCCCCGTCGAAAGCCAGGCCGACATCGGCGCCGCCCGCCCGCACCCGTTCGATCATATCCTCTAGGTTTTCCGGTACGGCCGGATCCGGGTGGTGATCGGGGAAGGTGGAATCGACATCACAATAAAGGCACTCCACCTCACATCCAAGCGCCTCCAGTATCAGCGGCGCAACCGGGCCGCCCATACCGTGACCGGCGTCGATGACCACTTTGATGGGGCGCTCGATCTTGATATTATCCAAAATGTACTTGATATACGGGCCGGTGGCATCGACTACCTCTATCTTCCCCGGCTCTGCTTCGACTAGATCGCCGGCCAAGACCATTTCGCGCAATTCCATGATCTTGTCGCCATAAATAGTGTCTTTGCCGATATTCATCTTTAGCCCATTGAACTCGGGCGGGTTGTGGCTGCCGGTTATCATCAGCCCGCCGCCGGTATTCATATCATAGTTGGCAAAATACAGGATAGGGGTGGGACATGGGCCGACCATCAGAACATCGAGCCCGCACTCAGACAGGCCGGCCGCCAGCCGCTCGGAAAAACCGGGAGAACTAGCGCGATGGTCCCAGCCGACGGCCGCGTTCGTACCGCCCGCGCGGACGATCTTTGTCCCGGCCGCCCGGCCCCCCCAATAAAAGACCTCGTCGGTCAGATCTTGGCCGCCACGGCCCCTGAGCTCGTATGGGCGGAATATCTCCGCTGAAAGCTCTACAACCACTCGGTCAGTATATCACTGAAGCCTTGGCCGCGCATGGACGAAACTACTCTCCGAGCTCGTCCCAGAGTCCTTGAACATACTGCTGGAATCGCTCGGATTTCTTCTCGCTTAGCAATTCGGATTCGATGACTGTGGAGACTTGCTCAAGCGGCGTTACCTTGTCCGGTTCGGCGGGGTCGGAAAAGCGCGCAAGATTGGCATCGTAATACTCTCGCACCTCGGCGGCGGTCACTTTCACGCCGGCCGTCACCTTCTCCATAAGTTCCTGCTTTAGGAGGTTCTCTTCGATCTGATGCCGATACTCGGCTAGCGACGTGCCCCGCTCCCTGAGCGACGCGAGAAACTGCTTGGTGTCAGTGAACGAACTTTTTACTTTTCCCAACAGCTCATCGACTTCGGAATCGGTCACCCGGACCCCTTTGGACTTCGCCTCGCGCTCCAAGAGCGCCTCGAACCGCT
>JAUWIO010000171.1 GCA_030605305.1 Actinomycetes bacterium | reverse complement strand
GGACAAAGCGTCATTCGCGGCCTTGGATGCGGCGGGCAGTCTAAGCCGGCCGGCAAGATAAGCAAACTCTGCATCGATTGCGGCGAAAAGTCGCTGGTTGAGGGCGATGTCATTCTCTGCCCTATCTGCGACGGCCCTCTGCTCTCAAATTAAGGCAACTGATCCGGCATCGATGCCCCTAGTTCATTCTACCTATAAAAATTAGGGATAATTCCCTATTAAGTCCGGCGGCGCTCAGGCCTAAGCTGGAGATACGAGAGAGCGACTACGAGAGAGGTGAGGGGTATGAGTAGTTACTCGCCGGTCCTATTTGGGACCGAACTTGTCAGCCGACGAGGTTTCTGGGAATATTTCGCGAAATCCCGGATCAAGGAGTCGGCAGGGGACGGACGGGGCGAAAACCAGGGGGAGGAGCAGGACCATCAAGACCAGCATCGACCCGAAAAGCGCCACGCACGGCACCGTAAGCCTTAATAGCATCAGCGATGCTTTAAATTAAAGGGACACCACACATAACTCCCGGCAAGCTAACTAAATATGGTGTCCCTTTAATTATGGAGTGACTTTAAGAGGATCGTCACCGTCCGGCAGGCCGCCGGCAAGCCGCGCTTCTTTCACCACGTAGATAGGCTTGCCCTGCGTCTCATAGTAAGCGCGCGTGACCAATTCTCCGACCAACCCGATGGATATCAGCTGGATGCCGGCCGTGAACATGAAAAGGCTCATCACCAGGAGCGGATTCCCGCTGATATCAACACCCTGAAAGATCTTCATGGCGACGGTCAGAAAAAAGATCAAGGCACCCGCAGCCAACCCGAACAAGCCAAGCTTGCCGAAGAACTGGAGTGGCTTGGTCCTATATTCGAGCAGGAACTTTACATTGGCCAGATCAAGCAAGACCCGTGTCGTCCGGGACAAGGTGTATTTCGACTGCCCGAACTGCCGGGCCCGGTGATTGACTTCAAGCTCTGTCACCTTCGCCCCTCTCTCGTTAGCAAGAGCAGGGATGAACCTGTGCAGTTCGCCATAGAGACGAAGATTCTTGATGACTTCACGACGGTAGGCCTTCAGCGTGCAACCATAGTCGTGAAGGCGAACGCCGGTCATACGCGAAATGAGTCGGTTGGCGATCTTCGACGGCAGCTTGCGGCTTAACCATTTGTCCTTGCGGGCCCGACGCCATCCACTGACGATATCGTACCCATCGGCCAACTTGCCGACGACAATTCCGATATCGGCCGGATCGTTTTGCATATCGGCATCCATCGTGATTATTATGTCGCCCCGGGCGTAGTCGAAGCCGGCGCTAAGCGCCGCGGTCTGGCCGAAGTTACGGCGGAAGAGGATGATCCCCACCTGGTCATCTCCTGCCTGAATGCTCTTCAATACATCAACGGAACCGTCAAAACTGCCGTCATCCACAAAGACGATCTCCCAGGAATATGGCAGTGCCTTAAGGCTCTGCTTCAGTTCAGAGTAGAGCGGTTGAAGACTTTCCTTCTCATTAAAAACAGGAATGACGACGGAGAGATCTACTGAAGCGTTATCTTCCTCATCTACGAGCCGCAAGCTTGCCTCCGCAACATAGGTATTCTTTAAGCATAAAGTAGGGGTAACCTGCTGTCTAGAGGGTCTCGATGACCCGGCGCAACTTGTCCCTGACTTCCCCGGCTATATCCCCCAGAGAATCATTTTCGATGGCTTGCATCGAAGCGAGCGGGTCTACCGCCGATACTTCTATCTCTCCCCCGGGCGTCTCTTGGACCACCACATTGCACGGGAACATCAAACCGATATGCTCCTCCGCCTGGAGGGCCTGATACGCGAAGTTCGGATTGCAGGCGCCCAGTATCCGGTAGGGACGAAAGTCGGCCCCGATCTTCTCCTTGAGTGTCTTGGTGACGTCGATCTGTGTCAGAACGCCAAAGCCCTCTTCCTTAAGCGCGGCGGTCACTTTGGCGATCGCCTCGTCAAAAGAGAGCGGGACTGTTTTGCCAAAAAAATAATCCATTGTTATTCCTTCCTTAGACCTTCTCCGACGCGGCCCGTCGCCCGTTTTCTTGCGCAGCAAACCACTCGATGACCAGCCGGAGCCCGGTCGCGGTATCGACTCGCGGCTCGTAACCGAGCCCTTCGCGCGCGAGCGTCAGATCCGGGCGGCGCTGCACCGGATCGTCCGCCGGCAACGGATGGAAGTCGATCTCAGAGCTCGAGCGGCAGAGTTCTTTGATCGCTTGCGCCGCCGCCAAGACCGTCATCTCGTCGTCATTGCCGAGATTAACGATATGCATTCCGGTTACGTTCTTATCCAGGATCATGATAAAAGCCCTGACCATATCGTCTATATAACAAAAACTGCGGGTCTGACCGCCGTCACCAAAAACCGTGATCGGCTCGCCGGCCAGCGCTTGATTGATAAAATTGGGAACAGCCCGGCCGTCGTTCACCCGCATCCTTGGACCAAATGTATTAAAAAGCCGGCCAAGGACCAAGTTGAGAGAATAGCGCCGGTGATACGCAGCGGCCAAGGCCTCGGCAAAACGCTTGCCCTCATCATAACAACTGCGCTGTCCGACCGGATTGACTCGTCCCCAATAGTCCTCGGCTTGGGGTGTGACATCCGGATCGCCGTAGACCTCCGAAGTCGAGGAAATAAATACCCGCGCGTTGACGTCGACCGCCAGGTCAAGCGCATGCTTGCAGCCCATCGAATTGATCAAGAGTGTCTCTACGGGCATAGCGGCGTAATCAGCCGGGCTGGCCGGGCTGGCCAGGTGGTAAATAAAGTCATATGCAGCCGGCTTCAGAGGCTCGCGGACATCTCCCTCTACGAGCGAGAACTTTTCTCGTCCGCGAAGGTGCGCGATATTCGAGAGTGAGCCGGTCAGAAAGTTATCAAGACAGACGACATCGTGTCCTAGATCGACGAGCGCTTCACACAGATGTGAGCCGACAAAACCGGCCCCGCCGGTCACTAGAATCTTCATCTACCAACCCCTTGATACTGAAAGCCCAACCGCCTCAAAGTCTGCGGATACAGGCAATTACGCGTATCGTACACGACGGTGCGACTGATCGATTCCTTGACGCGCCGCCAATCCAACCATTTAAACTTGTCCCACTCTGTCAATAAGAGCAGTAGATCGGCATCGTTCGCCGTCTC
>JAUWIO010000201.1 GCA_030605305.1 Actinomycetes bacterium | reverse complement strand
TCATATTGCGCCCGTCGAGCTTTGGCACCATTTCTATCGTTCCTAGATCGCTGACTTCCTCAGCGAGCCGTTCCAATATGCCCCGCCCGATATCGGGATGGGTCGTCTCCCGCCCGCGGAACATGATCGTGATCTTCACTTTGGCGCCGGCCTGGAGAAACCGCCGAACATGTTTTTCCTTCGTCTTGAAGTCGTGTTCCTCGATCTTCGGGCGGAACTTCATCTCCTTGACGACTATCGTCTGCTGGTGCTTCTTAGACCGTTTGGCTTTTTGCGTCTCCTCGTATTTGAACTTACCGTAGTCCATTATCCGACAGACGGGCGGGTCCGCCGCCCCCGCAACCTCGACCAGATCCAGATCTTGGTTTTTCGCTATGTCGAGCGCTTCCCGAGTATCCTTGATCCCGAGTTGCTCTCCGTCCGAAGCGATCAGCCTCACTTGCTTCGCTCTGATCCGATCGTTTACTCGTGCTCGTAAGATCTGCGCCAAAGCCACCTCCATATTGAACTGCAATTTTTAGGTTTGCCCTAAAGGGCTCTTTATAACCAGAAACCCGATTCTAAAATAAAAAAAGGGCAGCAAAAGCCGCCCGTTACTTACCTTTCGGCTGCCCAGTCATGCGCCAATAAGGTGAGAAGTCGTGCGACTTCAGCTTAAACGTTGGTAGTATACCAGATTGTCGGACAGGTTGGCTATCGCCGGTACTCAACCAAGCCGGCTCTCGAGAGCCTTGGCTTCGGCTTCGGCTTTCATCGCCGAGACGACCTCCGCGACCGCGAGGCTGCCAAGATCGGTCCCGTCTCTGAGGCGGACAGCCGCCTCCTGCGCCTCGCTCTCACGGTCCCCGACGACCAGCATATAGGGAACCTTCTGAAGCTGGTTGTCGCGGATCTTGCGGTTCATCGACTCCGAGCGCTCGTCGACCGTGGCGCGCAGACCGGCCGCAACCAACTTCTCTTTAACCGAATGGGCATAATCGTTGTGCCTATCGGCGATCGGGATAATGACAGCCTGGACCGGCGCCAGCCACAGCGGGAAAGCACCGGCATAATGCTCTATCAAGCACCCGACAAACCGTTCGAGCGAACCCAAAAGCGCGCGATGGATCATGATCGGCTGGTGGTCTTGATTGTCCTCGCCCTTGTACGTGATATCGAAACGCTCGGGCAAGTTGAAATCGACCTGTATCGTCGTGCATTGCCACGCCCGCCCGATAGCATCCTTTATCTTGATATCTATCTTCGGGCCATAGAAGACGCCTTCCCCCGGATCGATCTGAAAGTCCAGGCCGCAGGCCTTAAGAGACTCGGCGAGCGCCTCGGTTGCCAGCTCCCATTTGTCCAAGGCGCCGACATACTTCTCCGGGCGGGTCGATAGGTAGATGTCGTATTCAGTGAACCCGAAGGTCGGCAAGACATCCAGGACCATGCCGATCACTTTTTTTATCTCATCTTGGAGTTGATCAGGACGACAAAAGATATGGGCGTCATCCTGAGTGAAACCGCGGACCCGCAACAGACCATGGAGCACGCCGGAGCGTTCGTACCTGTAGACCGTCCCCAGTTCCGCCCAGCGGATAGGCAGGTCGCGGTAGCTTCGCGGGTTGGAGCGATATATCTGCATATGGAGCGGGCAGTTCATCGGCTTGACGATGTATTCCGAGGACTCGACCTCCATAGGGGCGTACATGTTCTCGCTGTAGAAGTCGCGGTGCCCGCTCGTCTCACAGAGACCGACCCGCGCAATATGCGGCGTCAGCACCAGCTCATAGCCGCTCGCCAAGTGTTTGTCGCGCCAGTAATCCTCGACGATCTTTCGCAGCAGAGCGCCTTTCGGATGCCAAAGAGGCAGTCCCGGGCCGACGGCTTCGTCGATGTGGAAGAGGTCGAGTCGCTGCCCTAAAGTCCGGTGGTCGCGACGCTCGGCCTCCTCCAACCTCTCGAGATAGGCTTTGAGATCGGCCTTCTTTGCGAAAGCCGTACCGTAAACGCGGGTCAACATCGGGCGGTGCTCGTCGCCGCGCCAATAAGCCCCGGCCACTTTAAGCAGCTTAAAAGCTTTGATCCGACCTGTATGCGGTATATGCGGTCCCCGGCACAGATCGATAAACGAGTCTTGCTGGTAGACGCTGAGAGTCGGATCCTCGAGATCGTTGATGAGTTCTAATTTATAAGTCTGGTCACCGTTCTTGAACTCCGCCAGGGCCTCATCCCGGGAGACCTCCCGTCGACCGAATCTCTCTTTCCTTTTGATGATCTCTTTCATCTTTTTCTCGATAGCTGGAAGATCATCGGTGCTAAGGGCTTTCGGCAGTTCAAAATCGTAGTAAAACCCGTCTTCGATGGTGGGACCGATCCCGAACCGGGTCCCCGGATAGAGTTCGGCCACAGCCTGGGCCATGATGTGAGCCGTACTGTGCCGGATGATGTCGAGACCTTCGGGGCTGGAGTCGGTGATCAGCTCGATCTCGTCGCCGTCGGCGACCAGCTCGGTCAGATCGACCAAAGCGCCATTTCGCTTCCCGGCCAGAGCCGCGGCGGCCAGGCCCGGCCCAATATTAGCCGCGACATCAGCGACCGTGCCGCCGGCGTCTACCGACAGTGCCGTACCGTCGGGTAACCGAATCTGAATGTTCTCTTTATTCTCAGCCATAGCGGATAGATTATATCCGTTCGCCAACGACCGTGTCTATCGATATGGATGTGCGCTCACGCCGAGCGGGGCCGCCTCGGCAATAGTCGGCAGCTTCAGGGTAAAGCTGGAGCCGATCCCTTTCTGGCTCGAAACCTCGAGCGAACCGCC
>JAUWIO010000009.1 GCA_030605305.1 Actinomycetes bacterium | reverse complement strand
GCCCTGGGCCTCTTCGCCCATCTTCACTATTTGCGACAATACTGTGTCCCCGCCGACTTTGGCTGTCCTAAATCTAAAACTACCGGTCTTATTAATAGTGGCGCCGATCACCTCGTCGCCCGGTTTCGTGGAAACCGGCATGCGCTCCCCGGTCAGCATGGCTTCATCTACGGCCGACCTGCCTTCTTCGATGACCCCATCAACCGGGATCTTCTCTCCGGGCCTGACAACAACGAGGTCGCCGACTGAGACTTCCTCGAGCGGAATATCGACCTCTTGGCCGTCTCTGACCACTCGCGCCGTTTTTGCCTGGAGTCCAAGCAACTTGCGGATTGCTTCAGATGCCTGGCCTTTGGCCCGCGCCTCCAAGAGCCGTCCGAGCAGGATGAGCGTGATGATCACCGCGGCAGTATCAAAATAGACTGCCCCGAGATCGCCCGGAAAAAGCTCGGGCGCGATTGTAAATGCCAGGCTGTAGAAGAAGGCGGCCGAGGTTCCGATGGCTATCAACGTGTCCATAGTCGCTATGCGATGTTTGGCCGCCGCCCAGGCGCCCTTGTAGAATTGCCAGCCGACCCAAAACTGGACCGGAATCGCCAGCGCTAATAAAACGTAATGGTTTTGCAGGAATTCAGGCGCCCAAGGAAAGAGCTCCTGAACACTGCCGATAAGTATGAGGACTGAAACTATCGCGCCCACCATCAACTTGGTCTTGAGTTCAACCATGGCGCGACGCCGGGTTTCCCTCTCTTGGTCCAGGGCCAGCTCGGAATTGGAAACGGCAATCGGTCTGTAGCCGGCGCTCTTGATGGCCCCCGAGATATCTTCCACCGCGATGTTTTCCGGATCGAACTTGACCGAGACCTTTTCAGTCGAAAAGCTCAGATCATAAGATTCGACGCCGGCCAGGGAACCAAGGGCTTTGCCCACTACTTCCGCGCAGTGGGCCGAATCCATCCCGATTACCTTTAGGGACACCTCGTTTTTCTTTTTTTCCTTGGGCAATATCAAATCATAACCGGCATCCTGCACCACTTTTTTAATAGCGGGCAGATCGACCTTCGTACGGTCGAATTCGATATGAGTACTTTGCATAGCCAAATTGACAGTGGCGTTCTCAATGCCGGCCGTTTTTCCGAGCGCTGTCTCGGCGCGCTTCACGCATGATGCGCACGTTAGACCGGTAATTGGAACAGTGGTTTTTTCTAAAGTGCTTGTGGCAGCTCTCGCCATCTTCAATCAACTCCTTTCTGGTGGTTGCTTTTTTACTCCGGCAAGATCAAATCATAACCGGCATCCTGCACCGCTTTTCTAATGGCCGGCAGATCTACTCGGTCGGGATCGTATTCGATGTGAGCGCTCTCTGAAGCCAACGTTACAGTAGCCATTTTGACCCCGGCTGTGCTCCGCAGCGCTTCCTCGGTGTGCTTTACGCAATTTCCGCAACTAAGGCCCTTGATCGGCAGAGTTACGTTTTCCAGACCGCGCTCAGTGGAATTAGTCATCTTCAATCAACTCCCTTCTTGTCACATGCTGACGTTAACGTGATTCGAATGTACTATACCCCCCAGGGGTATGATATTATACAAGGCGCCCTGGTCTGTCAAGAAAATTTCTTTATACCCCAAGGGGGTAACCAATGAAAGACCGTCACTATATAGTGAAAAAGGCGGACGAAATGGTTTATGACGCAGATTTCCTCAGTACCACGTCGTACGCGAATCGATCCGTGCCGGTAGCACCGATGAGAGTATCAGCGAGCTTGTCGACGTCGTTGAGCGATTCCTGCGCTCATAAGGCGACTTAAGCGGACCATCCGACATGGTCATGCTAAAGCCGGGAGAGAACGATATAATCTCCTTATGAGAGTCATTGCCGGTTCCGCTAAAGGTAGGCGGTTATTCGCCCCCAAAGGGACTCAAACTCGCCCGACATCCGACCGCGTCAAGGAGAGTCTTTTCAGTATTTTAGGAGAGCTGGTCCCCGGTAGCGCGGTTCTCGATCTGTATGCCGGGAGCGGGTCGTTGGGCATCGAAGCGTTGAGCCGCGGCGCGGCCAGCGCCGTCTTTGTCGACTCCGAGCGGGCGGCCACCGAAGCGATCGGGCGCAACATCGAGGCGGCCGGGTTTTCGGAGCGGGCTACTGTTCGGGAACGTTCAGCTGAGGCCGCGGTGCGGGATTTGGTTGCCGGCGGGGTGAGGTTCGATTTGATTTTCCTCGACCCTCCTTATAGAATCAAGCCGGGTGATCTCGAGGCGGGCGTAGGGACGGCTGCGCAACTGTTAACAGGCTCGGGGTCGGCTGTCCTGGAGCACCGCGCCGGCTCGCAACTACCTCGATTCGAAGGACCGGTCGAAGCCTACGATGTCCGGCGGTATGGGGATACCGGCCTGACTTTCCTAAAGAGACGGGATAATTGATGTCCACAGCTGTTTGCCCAGGTAGTTTCGACCCGATCACGCTCGGACATCTTGATATTATCGAGCGTTCCACGTATATTTACGACAAGGTGGTTGTCGGTGTAGCCGACAACCCCGCGAAGAGGGCGCTTTTCAACATCGAGGAGCGGGTGGCGATGGCCGAGGACGCCATTGCTGGACTGGGAAATATCGTAGTCACGCCTTTCGATGGTTTACTGGTCGGATTCGCTAAGGAGAACGGGGCGCAAGTCATCATCAAGGGGCTCCGGGCCATCTCGGATTTCGAGCACGAGTTTCAAATGGCGCATTTGAACAAGAAGTTGGATGGGTCGATCGAGACTGTTTTCATGATGGCCAGTCCGGAGTTCATGTTCTTGAGTTCCAGCGCGGTCAAGGAGATCGCCGCATTCGGCGGCGACCTTACCGGCCTGGTGGCACAGACGACGGCAGCGCGCTTAGAGCGCAAGCTGCAGGAGTAGGGAGGAGGCGCATTGGATATCTTGGCCCTTATAGATAACATGGAAGACTTGGTAGCAGAAGGGAAGAAAGTTCCCTTGACCTCGTCGGTCATGGTCAACGAGCAAAAAGTATACGACATCATCGATGAGATCCGCGGCAGTTTTCCGGATGAGATCAAGCAGGCGCGCTGGATCGTGAAAGAGCGCCAAGAAATGCTGGACGAAGCGGAGAAGGAAGCTGCGCGCATCGGCGATGAAGCCAGGGCCTCGGCGGAAGAAAGGGCGGCGGAGACGGAAGTCGTCAAGCTCGCCGATGAGCAGGCAGCAAAGATACTCGATGCAGGCCGGGCCAAGGAGCGGGCGATCCGCTTGGGCGCCGAAGACTATGCCGATGAGATGCTGGCCAATCTCGAAGTCAACCTCGGGAAGCTGCTAACTGCCGTTCAGCGCGGCCGGGACCGCCTTCAAGGCAAAGCGGCCGAGCAGATCCAGGCCTAGCTCGGACCCCCGACACGGGTATATGTTTAGCTGTGAATACCACTAAGATAGACATTTCCAAGCTCCTCGAGTATCCCGACGAGGAGCTTGAAGCATCTGGAGAAGCAACCCTCGAACCGACCAAGCTTGGCAGCGAGACAATAGAGTTTCTCTCCCCCTTCTCCTTTGATGTGCGGTTGCATAACGCTGGGGATGGGATAGTCGTCAGCGGTGAGACGAGCGGGTCAGTTACATTGCGCTGCGGCCGCTGCCTTGAGCCCCTGACATACGCGACGACAGTCTCCTTTGAGGAGCTGGCCGTCTTCTCGTCGGAAGACGAGGAGGGGGACAACGAGGACGCCTTCAAGCTTGCAGACAAGAAGCTTGACGTCGCTCCGATCATCTATCAAAACGTGATCGTAGAGGTACCGATCCGGCCGCTTTGTCATGAGGAGTGCGCCGGTCTCTGCGGTGAGTGCGGCAAGGACCTGAATAAGGAGCCGCACACCCATAAACGAGAGCAGATAGACGAGCGGTTGGCGCCCCTAAAAGACTTCTTCAAAAAAGAGAGCGAATAATGCGACTCATCTTTTTTCGCGCCGTGGCGATCATCGCGGTCTTGCTGGTGTCGACCACATTGGCCGCGTGCGATCAGAGCGGCAAGGCGGTCAAGACCGACAAGGCGACAGAGCGCAAGGTTAAAGCCTCTCGTGAAGGTGACAAGATCAAGATCACCGGCGAGCAAGGCGAGATAGTCATCGACCCCGACGGCGGCGAACTCCCGGAACACTGGCCTGAAGATTTCCCGACCTTTCCGAAAGCTAAGATCACAAATACCGTCGAGGGAGCCGGAGCGGCGAATATGATCATGGTGGTCTTCGAGACAGGGAAGGCGGTCCAGGATGTCAAAGACTTTTATAAAGAGGAGCTTCCAAAGAGCGGTTGGGAGATCACGAATGAAGTCGAGGCCGGCGAGGCCTTTATCCTAGCGGCCGCGAAGGACGCTCGCGCCGCCTCTGTCTCTATCTCTAAGAACACCGCCCCCGATACAACGATCATCTCCATCAACGTCGCCGCCCGCTGAACCGGCCGACGCCCGCGATCACATTTGGGAATGTATGACCGGTTCCGAGATCCACCCGAGTATCGAGAGGCCGATCAGGACGGTAGCCAGCAATATCAGCAAAGCGAGCGCTGCTTTGCGCCGGCCCAGGCGCAGCTCCGGACCGCGATCGATGAGCGGGAAGGCGGCCAAGGCCGCTACCAACCCCCCGATTCCATAGAGCACGCCCAGTAGTCCGAATTTGTTTTCAAGCGCGTAGATCCAAAGCACCATCCAGGGCGGCTTTACTCCGGTCTCCATACTCATAGGTGGGGCTCCGAACGGCGGTCGAAAGAGCACGGCCAGGACCATGACTAAAGCCGTTACCCCAAGGAAGACTTTCAAGAGAAGACGAATGTGCCCAGCGAAGGGCGCCGTGGCCGGTTGGTCGGTAAGCGGTACCCGCGCGCGGGGCGAGATCTTAAGCACCTTGACCAGATAGAAGTGCGCCGCTACCAGTACCAACAAAGCCATCGGCAAGAGGCTTGCGTGCAACGAGAAGACGCGAGAGAGAAGGTCAGTCGCCGGTGAGAATTGGGCCGAAAAGAAGGAGCCGATCGGTCCCAGGTAGCTTGAGACACCGACGAAATGGGCCAAAGCTTCAAAACCTTCCTGGTCCCACTTGACGACGGTGCCGGTCAAGATGAGCGTGAAGGTGGTGAGGAAAAGAAGTAGGCCGGTGTAAAATGTGATCTCCCGCGGCTTCTTGTAACTCCCCGACACTATTATACGGATCACGTGCAGGAGGATGGCCACAAACATGATCTGGGCCGCCCAATGATGAATACCCCTGAAGAACCAGCCAAGAGGGGCTTTTTCAATGATATATAGGATGCTGTCGTGGGCGCCCGTGATCGAGGGGCTATAAAATTGGCTTAGAAAGACACCCGACATGACTAGCAGGACAAAGGCGCTTAAGGTCGTACCGCCGAGAGCATACCAAATAGTGTTGGCATGCTCCGGGATCGCGTAATTGAAGACGCTCAGGCGCAGGCGCTCTTCCAGAAACCGGCCGAGGCGGCCGGAAGGGGCGCCCTGCTCGGACTGATCCTGCTCTTGTGCTATCTCTTCTCGTGACTCAATTTGTCCATCATTCATCAGCGTACACCTCTGTATTTGATTATTGGTAGCGGAGCGCTAAGCCGAATAGCCCTACGACTCCGAGAGTGATCCCGATGGCCACCGCATAGCCGTTCGCATCCGCGGAATTGACACTATAATGCTCACCTGGATCGTTATGAGTTTCCTTCTCGGCGGGCTCCGGTTGTGCGGCAGTTGTTTTCGCCGTATCCTCGGCGGTCGCTGTTGATTCATGGTCGTCGTCAGCGTCTTCGGTCGCCGAACTCTCACTGGGCGCTTCGGTTGTGTCGTCACCCGCGCGGTCCTCGGTCGTGGGCGCTTCGGCCTCTGCGTCATCCGGTTGCGGGGCTTCATGAGCGCTATCTTCCTGAAGGATACCTGTTCCGTGGCCTGGGCTGGCCATGGCGGTGCCCGGCATCAATATGATAACTAACGAGCAGACGATCACGATCAATAGATTTCTAGTCGAAGTGATACTGTTCACTGTCAAAGCCACCTCTCTTCAGGCCTTTCGTTTTGGAATTCGCGTGGCGAGTCTAACAAATCGTTGCGATAAAACAAGGGGCGCCAGCGCGAATCGCCGTTGCACCCCAGTGTGTGGTCTGGTATGATGCATTTGTTCAGGCAAGCGCAACAGAATAATCTTTTAGATTAGGATTCGTTGACCCCCGCTGGGCTTGTCTGAACCCCGGTTGGGGTTTTTTGTTGTGCTGAAAGGAATGCGAATGGGTGGAAAAAAGAAGAAACCGCAAAGCAAGAAAAAGAAAGTTACGCAGAACAAAGCCAAGGTCAGCTCGACGACGATTCTCATCGGCGCCTTGATGCTGATAATGGTCGGCGGTGGCGTGGCGATAGTTTTAGGCGGCGGCTCCGGCAGTGAATCCGTGGTGGGCGCTCGTTCGACCGCTCCAGCGGAAGCTCCTATTACCAGGACCTCTATTAGTGAAGCTGTCGACTATACAGTCGGGCGGGTCGACATGGCGCCCATCGACTATCAAGTCGCCGGCGACATGGTCAAGATCCCCGTGGCGGAGGTCCTCAAGAGCAAGCTGGTGCGGTTCGCTTTCCAATCTCCTAATGTTCGCACCGAAGATCGCAATTTCGCCGGCCTACCCGAACTTCCGGTGCTGGCCATGGTCAGCCCGTCCGGAAAACTGACCGTCGGGATCGCCTATTGTGAGCCCTGCCGGTCGACGACCTTTCATACTGAGGAAGACGCCACCTTGACCTGTAATTCCTGCGGGACGAAGTGGGACGCGGAGACTCTAGAGCCGCGCTCAGGGGCCTGCGGCGCCTATCCGCCCGACGAGATCGAGGTCGAAGTGAAAGATGGCGAGATCCTGATACCTAAGAGTACCCTGGAGACCTGGCAGCCGAGGACGGAGACCTAGGTGCGAGCGTTGAGACTTTCGGGGATGATCGCGCTATTAGCGGCCCTGTCGCTCCAATCTCTGTCGGGGGCGGCCGTCGCGGCCGAGCACGTCATCGAAGAGATGTCGGTTTCGGTTATGCCTGAATATGACGATCCGCGGGTTCTCGCGGTATTTCAGGCAAAACTTGCCGACGATGTCGAACTGCCCTATACCGCTGAGTTTCTCGTCCCAGCCGACGCCAAGGACCCAGAGATCGGCATGGCTTGCGAAGTGCCGGAGGGCGGAGGGCATGTCTGTAAGCCGTATCAGACAACTGATAAGGACGGCTTTCGCTCTGTCTCATACCAGGCGACTCAAGCCAAGAACCTCTTCTTTGAGTACTATTGGGACCCCTTCTCAGAGCAGGCGGCGACCGCAAACGGACAAAAGTCCTTCAAGTACGAATTCAAAGCGCCGGAATCAGTGAAGACCCTGATGATCGGGGTGCAGCAACCGCTCAAAGCCGAGGAGTTTGAACTGACGCCCGCGCCGGACGAGACCGTCCGCGACTCCGAAGGCATGAACGTCAATACCTTTACTTATTCCGATGTGAAAAAAGACCAGGTAATAACCATCAATGCCAGCTACGTGAAGACCGATCCAGCTGTATCTAAACCAAGAAACAACCCGAGCACCCTGCCGGTGGTGGCCGCTGGGGGGCAGGCGTTGACGGGCGGCGCCGACCAAGGGCCGCTCCGTCAGGAGATACTGCTCTTCGCCGGCGTGTTCCTGGCCGCGATAACAGCGGTGTTTGTTTGGCGCTTCCGGCCCAGCCCGGCGCCGGTCATTGCTAGGCCGGTGGCTAAGGCTAAAGCTAAGGATGACCGAAGAACGACAGCTGCGGGCACCAAGTTTTGCTCATCGTGCGGGCGCCCAGTGGCGTCAAATGTGAAGTTCTGTTCCGAATGTGGAGACGCGGTTTGAGTCAGCGCAAGAAAATAGTTGTGGCAGCGGCGGCGATGATTGTGGCCGTTTTGGGCTTAGGTGTTATTATACTGCGAGGCAGTCCGGCTAATTACTGGTTGACGCCAGAGGAGTTCTTGGGGCAGGCCGATGCGCAGGGGGCGGGAGCCCGGATCGGCGGGAAGATCGTCGGCGGGACACTTGAGACTGGCGAGGGCCTGGTGGCTTTCGAGATCAAGGCCGCCGGGGAGAAGCGGGCGATACCGGTGCGTTATTATAGTTATCTGCCGGAGAATTTTTCCGACCTCAGCGAGGTGGTCGTCGAGGGTTCATGGCGGGACGGGGCGTTCGACGCCGACAGGATACTGGTCAGGTGCCCGGAAAACTATCTGCCCGAGAAGGCGACCATTAGCACATATAAGGCACTGGGAATAAGAGGCGCGCTATACCGATAGCGGCGGCCGGGATGAGGAGTGAGCGATGAACAAGAAAAAAGTTAAACTATTGATCGCGCTATTCGTGGTAGTCGGCGGGATCGGCGCCCTGGTGGTGACGTCGATGAGCGGTACTTTGACTTACTATATGAAGCCGAGCGAGTTGCTCGCCAAGGCCTCAGTCGACGCCGAGTCGGTCTATGGCGAGCGAGTCCGGGTCGGCGGGACGGTCATCAGCGACACCACTAAAGGTAAGGCCTCGACACGCAAATGGGAGTTTATGGTCACGGATTCCGAGAGTGAGAGCGAGATGGTCCTGGTCTCAGTGAAAGAAACACTCCCTTCGAATCGGCTGATCGTCAAATATAATGGTATCCTTCCGGACACGTTCCAAGACGGCGTCCTCGCTCTAGCCGATGGTACGCTCGATAAGAATGGCGTTTTTACTGCTGATACGGTCCTGGCCAAGTGTCCGTCCAAGTACGAACCGACGGACCAGGACCAAAAAGATATGGCCAAGAAAGGCCAGTCCGACAAAGAATCCGGCCGGGATGCCGGCAAGACGGTTGCTGGAGAATAAAGCCCGCATAGAGCAAAGAGAAAAGGCGGTTACTTAAACACAACATGGCAAGCATTGGATATTACTCACTAGTAGCTTTACTCGGGACCGCGCTGTTCGCGACGGTCATGTCGGTCATCGGCAAGGTCCGGAACCGCAAAGATATGATCTTAAGCGGCGAAAGAGCGGCGCTCGTCTCAGGCGGCCTACTGATCTTGTCCGCTATCTCGCTCTTCTACTCGTTCTTGGCGAGAGACTTCTCTTTACAATACGTCTACAACTACTCTGACCGCTCTCTTTCCTTTATTTACACTATCTCAGGCTTTTGGGCCGGCAACGCCGGGTCGCTCTTGATGTGGGCGGTCTTCCTCGGTGTCTTCCAGCTCATCTTGATCTTGCAAAACCGCAGGAAAAACCGCGATGTAATGCCCTGGGTAATAGCGATCATGTCCACTCAGGTCACGTTTTTCGCTTTCTTGCTGATCTTTCTCGACTCTACGAACCCGTTCGCTCCGGTCTCGCTGGGGTATATCCCGCAGGACGGCCAAGGGCTCAACCCCATGCTCCACAATCCGGGGATGTATCTCCACCCGCCGACGACCTATCTGGGTTATGTCGGTTTCGGGGTGCCTTTCGCTTTTGCGATGGCGGCCTTGATAAGCGGGAAGTTGAGCGACATGTGGATCCGCACGACGCGCCGGTGGACGATCTTCGCCTGGTTCTTTTTGACGATCGGGAACATCGTCGGCGCCTGGTGGGCGTATTACACGCTCGGTTGGGGCGGCTACTGGGCCTGGGACCCGGTCGAGAACTCGTCCTTCATGCCCTGGTTGGTCGGTACCGCCTATCTGCACTCGGTCATGATCCAGGAGAAGAAGGGCATGCTGAAGATCTGGAATATGGCCCTGATCATCCTGACGTTCGCGCTGACCATACTAGGGACGCTGATCACGCGCTCGGGCATCATCAATTCGGTCCACACATTCTCCAGTTCGGGCCTGGGACCGTATCTCTTTGCCTTCCTCATGCTGGCGCTAGGCGGCGGCTTTGGCCTCCTAATCTATCGCCTGCCTGATTTGAAGACGGAGAATGAACTCGACTCGATCATCTCCCGGGAGAGCATGTTCCTCTTCAACAACCTGATCCTGTTAGGTATCGCCTTCACTACTTTATGGGGGACGATCTACCCGTTCATCTCGGAGGCTGTCCAGGGAGTCAAAGTGACGGTCGGCCAGCCTTTCTATGATCAAGTCTCGGCGCCGCTGGGTATCGCTCTGTTGTTCTTGATCGGGTTCTGCCCGCTCATCGCCTGGCGCCGGGCGTCTTTGGAAAACTTGCGGCGGAATTTCTTGATACCGCTGATAGCCTCATTCGCCGGCTTCAGCACCTTCCTGGTCATGGGCCTGAGACACGGGGGCGTTCTCTTAACGGCCACACTGATAGTCTTTGTGCTGAGCGTCATCTTCATGGAGTTCTACCGGGGCACGACGGCCCGAAACCGGATGACGGGGGAAGGCTTGGCCAACTCGTTCGTCAACTTGATATGGAAGAACAAGCGCCGCTACGGCGGTTACATGATCCATATCGGCGTGGCGATGATCTTTGTCGCCTTCATCGGCGGACCATTCAAGCACACGGTCGAGAAGAGCCTCAAGCCGGGTGACGCAGTTAACATTCGCAACTACAAAGTCGTCTTCGACGGCATGCGCGATCTGCCGAGGAAAAACAAACTGACGGTCGAGGCGACCATGTCGGTCTTCGACAAGAAGAGCGGCAAGAAGCTCGGCGTCGTTAAGCCGCAAAAAGACTTTTTTAAGGAAACTGGGAGCCAGCCGGAACAACCCTGGACCAGAGTAGCGGTCCGTTCGACTTCCCGCGAGGACCTCTACTTCATCTTCTCGCCCGATGAGCAGGGTCGCGAATTGGCCAGCTTCAAGATAGTCGTCAATCCGCTGATGCGATGGATGTGGATGGCCGGGTTCGTGATGACCTTTGGTACTGTTATCGCGCTCTGGCCCGACGAGGGCGAGAAACGTCGCTTAGCGTCCATTTACTCCAGGGAGGCGGTCACTAGTGAAGTTTAAGAGATGGATAACGGTACTGGTCATGATGGTCCTGCTTTTACAGGGGCTTTCCGGGACGGCGATGGCGGTCACGGTGAGAGAGGTCGCGGGTGAATTTATCTGCAATTGCGGCTGCAATAAGGGGCTGGCCCATTGCGATATGGAGTGCGGGCAGAGCATGCGCGCATTCATCAAGACCAAGATCGACTCTGGTCTTGGTAAGGCACAGATCGTAGCTTATCTGAAAGAGAACTATGGCAAAGAGGCGCTGGCTGCTCCGGAGAAGAAGGGATTCGATCTGATTGCTTGGATCATGCCCTTCGCGGTTGTTTTTGCCGGCGGGATAGGCGTTGTTAAGATAATGAGCTCCTGGATCGATCGTAATGATAATGATGATGACGGAGATCGCGACGATAACGACAGCGGCGATGTCCGCGGCGACACTAAAGAAGCCGGAATGCATGATGAACGAATTGAGAATGAGCTCAAGGATTTCGTGTGGTAAATAGTGGATAATTCAGTGTTCTCACCGTTAGTGATGACGTGGGTCCTTTTTGGGGCCGGCCTGTATAAGTTTGAACCTTTCCTGCGACGGGGGGCGGTGGCTTTCGGTGACGACTATGCAGAGACACCCCTGCAAGGTCTGTTGTCGCAAAAAGACACCATCTATTCGGCCCTGAAGGACCTGGAGTTCGACTATCAGACCGGCAAGCTTTCTGATGATGATTACGAGGGTCTGCGCAAAAAGTTCACCGCCGAGGCTTCGACTGTCTTGGAGGAGATCGACACTCTGCGGTCCAGCAAAGAGGGCCGTTCGAAGTCGGGCAAGAAGGGCCGAAAGAATAAGGCGTCTGCCACGGCAG
>JAUWIO010000105.1 GCA_030605305.1 Actinomycetes bacterium | reverse complement strand
TCGTCCCCACCGCGGGACTTGATGGTTTTCTCGGGTGTGCCTAAGCCCACAGAAGCGGCCATTTGGCCCCGGCGTCGAGCCGGCGTGCCGTCACGAAACTTGACCAGCACTTCACCTGGCACATAATCGGGTCGGTCCGTTACCTTGATGATCTTGCGACCATGATTGCGGAGGTAGAAACGGTCCGGTGCGGAAAAGACCTGGGTGGCGGTCCCGGCCAGGAGAATGACCGTGAGCGTCAGCGAAACCCAAAAGCGAAGAGTCGGCTTTCCGCCCCCTGTGAGGTGTTTCAAAAAACTCCTAAAACCCATCTCGACCCCTTTTCTGATTCAACCAAGCTGCATCTTTACTACATATTAACTACAAAGGGATAAACTTCGCCAACTGCTGTCCCATCGGCTAAGGCTACCTCGACCTTTAGATTCTAGGATATTTTCGCCTAACAGACAACCGTTTCGGCTCACAGTGAAAACGCCGCTCAAGCCGACCGCGTACCATCGCTCTCCTCTCCCCAGTTCAAAATGAATGTGATATATTAGCTTCTGCTTCAAATCGGCCGGTTTGGCCGGCCACGCGAAGAGGCTGATATGGAAGAGAAACTTGTAATCATCTTTTTCTGGCTGGCGCTGATGGCATACGCGTCCGCCTTCATCTTTTACGTATATCTTTTTATTCAGAAACGCCAGTTGACCAGCTATTTAGCCACGGGTCTGGTGCTTTTAGGCTTTGCCTTCCATACCGCATCGTTCGTAGCGGGGTGGCGCTCCGTCGGGCATATCCCGGTCGAGGGGGCTTTCGAGACCTATTTCATGATCGCGTGGTCGATGGCCCTTATATATATCTCTTTGGAATGGCTGACGGGGCTAAAAGTCATCGGGGCGTGGGTACTTCCCTTCATCATCACGCTCATGGGGATATCGTGGTTCCGGTACGAATCGGCCGAACGGCTGAGCCCGGTCGTCCAGAACTCCTGGGTCATCATGCACGTAAGCGTGATCTTCCTGTCGTACGCGGGCTTCACTATGGCGGCGGCGACTTCGGTCCTCTACTTAATCCAACAACGGCAGCTCAAACAGCGCCGGGTGACGCTCTTCTTCCGGCGACTGCCCTCGCTCGAGGTCCTGGATAATCTCTCGAGTACGGCGGTCTCGCTGTCCTTGCCTTTTATGACCATGGTCATCGTCACCGGTATCCTGCGGTCGCTAAAGCAGTTTCCCGCCTGGTATCTGGACCCCATCGTCATCTCGACGACCCTTACCTGGATCGTCTACAGCGTCTATCTAGCCTTAAGATACCTGGGCAGCTGGCAGGGGAGACGGGTAGCGTATGTGGCCCTTGTCGGTTTTGCTTCCCTCTTCGCTGTCGAAGTAATGCGGTCATTTACGTTCTTTCATAGATTTGGATAGATATATAAATATGTCTGAGACAAAACAGTTTCCGATCTTTCTGAACCTGGCTGATAACAACTGCCTGGTAGTAGGCGGCGGTCGGGTGGCACAGCGAAAAGCAGAAGCGCTATGCGCTGCCGGAGCGAAAGTGACGGTCGTGGCGCCGGAATTGACACAAACGCTCCGGGAGAAGGCCGACTCCGAACAGGTGAACTGGAGAGCAGGCCGCTTCGCCGAGGCCGACCTCCACGGCATGACACTGGTCATCGCCGCTACTGATGACAAAGACACTAATAAGCTGGTCTATGAAGCCGCGAGGCGCACTGGTACATTGGCCAACGTTGTCGACGAACCGCAGCTGTGCGATTTCTTTGTGCCGGCGGTTCTAAAACGGGGCCGGTTGACCTTCGCTGTCTCGACCGGCGGTGCCAGCCCGGCCTTCGCCGCCCATGTCCGCGACGGCCTCGGCCGGGAATTCGGCCCGGTCTACGGCGACTACCTTGAGCTTATCGGGGCTTTTCGCCGCCGCGTGCGGGAGAGCATGGCAGAACCGGACCGACGCGATCAAGCGTATGAGCGCCTCTTTGCCTCCAACGTGCTGGAACGGCTCAGTGGCGGCGAAGAAATAGACGTCGAAAATCTGGTGGCCGAGTATGCGCTTTAACGGGCTCTTTAGGTTGCCGGTGAACTCGAAGCATGGTAGGCTTGTGGGCACGTTCAGGCAAGTAGGGCTATGTGCTTTAGAGTCATTCGTACCCCCTGCGCAGGCTTTGCTACAGATAGCCGGGAGGGGCATTTTTTTACGAGCGGGGCACGCGAGAGCGGTGATAGTTTAGATGCATATCCTAGTTTCAGGGTTAAGCCATAAGACAGCGCCGGTCGAGGTTCGCGAAGCGCTGACGTTCCCGGAACACACATTAGGCGAGGCACTTACCTCGCTGACTTCTTATCCTCATACAAACGAAGCCGTCATCCTCTCGACTTGTAATCGAACTGAAGTCTACACGGTCGCGTCGGATATCGAAGGCGGCCAAGGTGATATCGCCAAGTTTCTCAACAGCTGCCACGAAGCGAAGGGCTGCGACATCACCGACTACCTATACCAACACGATTCGCTAGGGGCGATAAACCATCTCTTTCGAGTCGTCTCCAGCCTTGACTCCATGATAGTCGGAGAGGCGCAGATACTCGGGCAGACAAAAGAGGCTTACAGTCATGCCTTCGAGGTCCAAACGACGAACCTCATCTTCAACCGCCTCTTCCGCCAGGCCTTTGCCGTCGGCAAGCGCGTCCGGACCGAAACCGATATCGGCGAGAACGCCGTCTCTATCAGTTACGCCGCCGTTCAGTTGGCCAAGAAGGTCTTCTCGGATCTAAGCGGCAAGTCGGTCATGTTGGTCGGCGCGGGCAAGATGAGCGAGCTGACCGCCAAACACCTGCAAAGCAACGGGGTGGAAAACGTCCTTATCACTAACCGCAATTACGATAAAGCGGTGGAGATGGCCAAGACCTTTAACGGCAAAGCGGTCAGATTCGACGACTTCACCGATGAGATGGCCGCGGCCGATATCGTCATCAGCTCGACCGGGGCGCCCCATACGGTCATCCGTAAAGACGCCATGAAGAAAGTGATGTCGAAGCGCCGGGGCCGGCCGATCTTTCTTATAGATATCGCGGTACCGCGAGATATAGAAGCGGACGTAAACAATGTCGAGAACGTCTACCTTTATGACATCGACGACCTGCAGTCCGTGGTCGACTCGAATATCGAAGAACGGACCCGCGAGGCCAAAGAGGCCGAGACCATCATCAAGCAGGAGCTCCAGGAGTTCCTGTCCTGGGTCAGTTCTCTTGAGGTCATCCCGACCATCGCCGACCTCAGAAGGGTGGCCGAGCAGATCCGCCGGGCCGAGCTGGAACGAGTCGGCACCAAGCTGGGCGAGCTTTCAGCGGAAGAACTGAACGCGGTCAATACCGTGACCAGCGGTATCATCAATAAGTTGCTCCATGAGCCGATGATCCGCCTCAAGCAGAGCGCCGGCCACAAAGAGGGCTATCTATACGTCGATTCTCTGCGTCACCTCTTCGCTCTCGATGAGGATGAAGAGGCGCCTCCGAAGCAAAAGGCCCCAGAGCAAGTGAAAAATATGAGTCCAATCAAAAACGAATACGGGACAGGTAGATGACAAAAGAAAAACTAGTGATCGGCAGCCGCGGCAGCAAATTGGCGATGTGGCAGACTAACCATATCGCCGCCGAGCTCCGGGCCAAATTCGACCTCGATATCGAGATAAAACGGATCAAGACCAAAGGCGACAAGATACTCGACTCCCCACTCCCGCGCATCGGGGACAAGGGTCTCTTTGTCAAAGAGATCGAGACGGCCCTGGAGAACGGGGAGATCGATCTGGCGGTCCATAGCATGAAGGACGTCCCCACCGTATTGCCGGACGGCCTGGTTATCAAGGCCATGACCGTCCGCGCCGACCATCGCGATGTTCTGATCTCGGGTAACGGCAAGTCCTTAGCCGACCTGCCGGAAAATGCCGTTATCGGCACGAGCAGCCTGCGCCGCCAAGCCCAACTGATGGCGTTTCGACCTGACTTCAAGATGGCCGATGTCCGGGGAAATCTGGATACAAGACTGAACAAGATGGCTGACGGCGAATTCGACGCCATGATACTGGCGGCCGCCGGCATAGACCGGCTCGGATATGGCGACCGGATCACCGAGCGCATCCCTTCAGAAGTGATGATCTCGGCTGTCGGTCAGGGAAGTATCGGTATCGAAGTGCGGGAAAACGACGCCAGGACGATAGGCTATGTTTCGGCCCTTTCGGACCCCGATACCTTCGCCGCCATCACCGCCGAACGGGCGCTGATGGCTACGCTCGAAGGCGGTTGCCAGGTACCCATCGGGGCTATCGCCAAGATACAAGACGGCGAGTTGCGCTTGTCCGGTATCGTCGCCTCTCTCGATGGGACCAGGGTGTTCAAAAACGAAGTGGCCGGGCGGCCTGAAGATGCGGCAGCACTCGGGCGGGACCTGGCTGAAACCTTAGCGGACGCCGGCGCCAACGAAGTGCTGGCTGAGATCCGCGCCGAAGTCGAGGCCGATAATGGCTTCGGCGTCTGAGCGCGGCAAAGTCTATCTGATCGGGGCCGGTCCCGGCGACCCCGAACTTATCACCGTCAAAGGGCGCCGCTGTC
>JAUWIO010000072.1 GCA_030605305.1 Actinomycetes bacterium | reverse complement strand
GGACGCCGTTTCGGCACCGAGCGCCAAGGCGGCGCCCGCTTTGAGGTCAAGTTCGCCAAGAGCGTCACGACCGGGGAGGTCAGGGAGGCCATCGAGCCGCTAGGCCTTGGGGACGCGGTCATCCAACACGGTGGAAACAAAAAGACCATTTTTATCCGCACCGAGGAACTGAACCCGAAACGCGAGCAAGAGGTCAAAACAGCCTTGGGGGAAGTGGGGGCCAAGGACTTCATCATCCAAGAGGTCGGCGCCAGCTGGGGCAAACGGCTGACGCAAGGGACGATCATCGCTCTGATCGTGGCAATTGCCATCGTCTTGGTCTTCGTGGCCTTCAGGTTTGAATTCAAGATGGGTGAAGCGGCCGTAGTCGCGCTCGGCCACGATGTTCTGATAGCAATCGGTATCTACGCTTTGGTCGGCCGCCCGGTGACGACCGCCACGGTCGCAGCCTTCCTGACTATCATGGGTTATTCCATCTATGACACCATTGTCATCTTCGATCGCGTCCGGGAGAATTCCGGCTCGTTCAAATCGAAGAAGACCTATTCGGCAATGGTGAACGAGTCGGTCAACCAGTCACTGCGGCGTTCCATCAGCACATCGCTGACGTCGATTATCCCGGTGGTCACCATCCTGATCATCGGCGGCGAGACCCTGAAAGACTTCGCTTTCGCTCTGCTGATCGGCTTAGTGGCCGGGACATACAGCTCGATCTTTATTGCCGCCCCGTTCCTGGCCATGCTGAAAGAGCGCGAGCCCAAATTCGTGGCGCTCCGCCGCAAGATCGAATCTCAGTAAGACTTCACTCACCGAAACTAAACCTGTGTTCGTTGCGGACTGAACTCGCGGCAAGGAGGCGACTCGCGAGCCGGAGCCGACGGACGTGAGTTTAGTCCGGGACGGACATGATGATGGATGTGAGGCCGTGACGGACGTGAGTTTAGTATTGGTGGTCGTGGTTGGATTTAGACGTTAAACTTGAACGTGATGACGTCGCCGTCTTTGACGATGTAGTCTTTTCCTTCGAGACGGAGCTTGCCGACATCTTTTGCGGCGGAGAACGAGCCGGCTTTGACCAATTCATCGAACGGGGTCACTTCGGCTTTGATGAAGCCGCGCGCGAAGTCGGTGTGGATAGCGCCGGCCGCTTGAACGGCGGTGTCGCCTCGCCTTATCGTCCAGGCCCGACACTCCTGTGGCCCCGCGGTCAGAAAACTTTGCAGGCCCAAGGTGTGATACGCGGCCCGGATCAATTGGTCGAGACCTGATTCTTGTGTTCCCAGCTCTTCCCGGAAGACTTTGGCATCCTCGTCATCTAGCTCGCTGAGTTCCGCTTCGATCTTGGCGCTCACTATGAGCACATCGCCGCCGTTCTCCTTGGCGTGATCGAGAACCGGTTTCGCCGACTGGAAGTCGCCGGAGCGGAACTCGTCTTCGTCGATGTTGGCCACGAATATCAGAGGTTTTGATGTGAGCAGATGGAGATCGGCGAATTCTTTAGCTTCCGGTACTGAGCTGGCCAAGCGGCCCTCTGAGAGGTGACCCATCAAGGTCTTGAGGGCCTCAAGGAGGCGCCGGCTCTCCTTATCTCCGGATTTGGCCGTCTTACCAAGTTTCTGTTCGCGTTTCTCGCAGCCGGATAGATCGGCCAGCGCCAACTCGGTAGTGATCGTTTCGATATCGTCGAGCGGTCCTTTTTGGTGGGCGGCCCGCGGTACGCCCGCGTCGAAGCACCGTATGACTTGGGCTATCGCATCGACTGTCCGGATGTGTCCGAGGAACTGGTTGCCTAAACCCTCGCCCTGGCTGGCGCCTTTGATGAGTCCGGCGATGTCGACAAAGCGCATCGTCGTCCGGACGACTTTCTTGGGGCTAAATACTTCTGCCAGCGCGTCGAGCCTGGGGTCAGGGACAGTGACGACGCCGATGTTCGGCTCGATCGTCGTGAATGGATAATCCGCGGCCGGTGCTCCGGCCTTGGTTAATGCGTTGAATAAGGTCGATTTACCGGCGTTCGGTAAGCCTACTAGTCCGATTTCCATCTGCGAAGTTTACCACTTACGATACCGTCTTGCCTGTCGAGCGGGACTCTTTTATCATGTATATAAGCACTTCGAAGATTAATAGAGGTCTCAATGCAGTGGCGTTTGCTCTTATTGTTAGCATTAATGGTGTTGGTCGCCGTCTTTTCGATAGCCAACGCTGACGCAGTCGAGTTCAAATACATCTTTGGCAAAGGCCATATCTCCCTGGCGCTTGTCATCATCATCTCAGCCCTTATTGGGGCCGCCGCCGCGGTTGCATCCAACCTGAGTAGTCAGGTCAGACTCCGCAATGCGTTGCATGAGAAAGACCACCAATTGCGCGAGATGAACCGCGACAATAGCGAACTCTCCGATGAACTCGAAGTCCGCCGGGCCAAACGGCGACAGAAGAACCGGCGGAATCAAGGATAGCTGTGCCCAAAGACTGGCGCTTGGCCGAAGTCGACATTAAAGCCGCCAAGCGGATCGGGAAATCCCTCGAACTCTCTGAAGCTGTTTCAAAAATACTCGTCGCTCGCGGGCTGACGACGCTCAAATCCGCCCGGGCGTGGCTCGACCCGAGCCTTGACGACCTTGAGTCTCCCAAGCACATGAAAGGCATGACGGCTGCGGTTGCCCGTTTGTCCCGGGCCGCCCGGGAGCGAGAGAAGCTGGCCGTCCACGGCGACTTTGACGTCGATGGGATCACGGCCACAGCGGTCTTGATGAACATGTTGGAGGCGATGGGTGCGGATGCCGTTTCGGTCATCCCCCATCGTCAAAATGACGGGTACGGCTTGAACGAACAGACCGTTCGCCGCTTGGCGGATGACGGCATCAAGCTGTTGGTCACTGTCGATTGCGGTATCAGCAGCATTGCCGAGACGGCGCTGGCCAAGGAGCTGGGGCTCGAAGTGATAATCATCGACCATCATGAGCCGCCAAAAGAATTGCCGGCTGCCGACATCATCGTCGATCCGAAGCAGCCCGGTTGTCCCTATAAGTTCAAAGAGCTGGCCGCCGTCGGTATAGTCTTCAGGCTTGTCCAGCTGCTCGGTGACGAGGCGGACTTGGTCGAGACCGCGCTGGCGCAGCTGGACCTGACGGCGTTAGGGACGGTGGCGGACGTCGTCCCGCTTATCGGTGAGAACCGGGCGCTGGTCACCCAGGGCTTGAAGCACATGCGACAGGCGCGACGCCCCGGTTTGACGGCGCTGATGGATGCGAGCGGGATAGATGGCGCGCGAGTCTCGGCCGGGCAGCTCGGGTTCGCTTTGGCGCCCAGGCTCAACGCCGCCGGGCGGCTTAAATCAGCCGATGCCGGCCTCAAGCTCTTGCGGGCCAACGATCCGACCGTTGCCCGGGATATCGCCAAGGAGTTGAACAACCTCAATCGCGAACGTCAGCGTATCGAAGAACAGATGATGGCTGAAGCGGTGGAGATGATCGAGGGGCGCGAGTTGGGCTCGACGATCATTCTGGCTTCTCCCGATTGGCATGACGGGGGCAAGGGGATCGTCGCTTCCCGGTGGGTCGAGCGCTATGCCCGCCCGGCCATCCTCTTCACCATCAAAGACGGAGTGTATTCAGGCGCGGCCCGTTCCATCCCGGCGCTCGATATCCATCAAGCTTGGGGTGACTGCGATGACCTCTTAGAGCGGGGGGGCGGCCACAAGGGGGCGGCCGGGATGGCCGTCGTCGCCGAGAACTGGGAAGCTTTTCGAGAGCGGCTCGAGACAGGCGTCTCAAAGACGCTGACCGAAACGGATTATATCGAGACATTGGCGGTCGATCTTGAGCTGGCTCCCGAAGATATCGATGAGCGCCTTATCGCGGAGTTGGAACGGCTGGCGCCGTTTGGCAAAGGGAACCCGACACCGGTCTTCAGCCTTAGGAATATTGCGGCCGACGACTATTGCGAATTGAGCGGGGGTCGGCATCTCAAGTTTCTGGCGCAGGCTGGAGGACTGGTCAGCGAGGCCGTGGCTTTTCGGATCGATCCCCAAGGGGTCCTGGGCAGCCGGGAACCGGCCCTCGATCTGGCTATGAATCTTGGTATCCGCGAGTTTCGCGGGCGCTCGGAGCTTCAACTGAAGGTCATCGATGCCCGCAGGCCGTTGGACGATGCCCTCGACCCCGGGGGTGAAGCGCGCGTGGATGTGCCTCCGGCCGACAGCAACTACTTTCTGCCCGGGACAGGCGAGGAGGCCCTATCGACCACCCGATTGTCATACATTGATGACCGTGCTTGTGAAGATCGTGATGGGCGCCTGGTCGACCTTCTCAAGGTGTGCAAAAGCGCAGCTGTTTATACGCGCGATGCCTTCGAGGGTGTTCACCTTGCCAAGCGGCTCGAGAAGCTTGGTTTGCCGGGCCGGTCCAGGCTGGCTATCGTTTGCGGGCCGGGCGGTGGCGGGGCAAAGATCGGCCGGCTTGTTTTCTATGAGGCGCCGCTCTCTGTTCACGCGCTAAGGGTCGTTGCCTGTTCAGTGCAGGCTCCGGCTACGAGGCGCCTGGTCCACCTGCTCTTTGACGAGGCTGATCTGGCTCGGGCCCGGGAGACCATCGAGACCCTGTGTCCATCGAGAGAGCGGTTGGCCCAGATATTCAGGGTCCTTCGAGACAACGGCCCCTTC
The DNA here is from genome assembly GCA_030605305.1 of Actinomycetes bacterium. Taxonomy (GTDB): domain Bacteria; phylum Actinomycetota; class Aquicultoria; order CAJVYJ01; family JAUVQD01; genus DAOUYN01. The sequence goes on along the minus strand of JAUWIO010000072.1, from coordinate 866 downwards.
GATCTAGACAACGGGGCCGCCAGAGTCCGCGAGCAGCTGGGCGATTCGATCTATCAACCGGCGACCCGGCAAGCCACGGGACGGGTGATCAAGGTCTTGGCCGAGGCATCCCTGCTAGAGCGGGACGATGACGGCCGCTTCGAGATACGCGCGGGCGTGGCCAAGATCAACCTGGAGCCCTCTCCTTCTTGGCGGCTTATCGGTCGTCAGCGCGAAGAGTTTGAGGCTTTCGCGCGCTTGGCTGCCTCTTCGCGGCTTCAGGACTTTCCAAGTTAATCAGACTATAATGGCCTCGGTGGTGCAAGGTGCCTGAACTCGAACTGAACATCCTTATCTCGAAGGTGAAGAGCTACAATCCTGAAGCCGATTTTGACGCCATAAATCGGGCGTTCCAGGTTGCCCAGAGCGCACACGAGAGTCAAAAGCGTATGTCGGGAGAGGACTTCATCCACCATCCGCTGGGCGTTGCTGATATCCTGGCTGACCTGCGAATGGACTCAACGACTATCGTGGCCGCGATCTTGCACGACGTTGTCGAGGATACCGATGTCACCCTTGACGAGATCGCCGCCGACTTCGGCGATGAGATCGCGCAGATAGTGAACGGGGTGACGAAGCTAGGAAAGATCAGTTTCAACAGCCAGGCGGAAGCGCAGGCGGAGAGCCTTCGTAAAATGCTTATCGCCATGGCCAAGGACATCCGTGTCATCCTTATCAAGCTGGCCGACCGTCTCCACAATATGCGGACGATCTGCTACCTCTCGCAAGAGAAACAGAGGGCAAAGGCGGTCGAGACTCTGGAGATATACGCGCCGCTCACCCATCGTCTGGGAATCTTCCAACTCAAATGGGACCTCGAAGACCTG
>JAUWIO010000275.1 GCA_030605305.1 Actinomycetes bacterium | reverse complement strand
TTCCAGGAGCCGAAGGTCTGGCATGCGCTGATGGAGAAGGTCTCGGACACGCTCATCACCTATCTGAGCGCGCAGAAAAAGGCCGGCGCTCTGGCCTTGCAGATCTTCGATAGCTGGGGCGGCATACTCTCGCCGCGCGACTATCAAGAATTTGCCCTTCCATATAGCAAAAAGGTCATCGAGGCCATCAAGGATGTCGATGTTCAGGTGATCCACTTCGTTCAAGGGAACCCGGCGCTCTTGCCGCTAGTGGCTTCGGCTGGCAGCGATGTCGGCGGTGTTGATTGGCGCATCGAGATCGATGAGGCCCGCGGGATGGTCGGCGACGAGCAGGCGGTCCAGGGTAACCTCGATCCATGCGCTCTATTCTTGTCGCCGGAGCAGATAGAGGATAGAGCTCGCGATATTCTCGAGAGGGCCGGCACGAAAAGGCACATTTTCAATCTCGGCCACGGTATCTTGCCGCCGACCCCAGTCGAGAACGCCAAGGCACTGGTCGATGCGGTCCATCGGATAAGCGCCGCGATGAACTATCACTTCTAATAAGGCGTGACGGGAGAGAAGATAGACCCTAATAAACCGTTCGCATTAATATTGATGAATCTTGGCGGCCCCGATTCGTTGGCGGCGATCAGGCCATTTCTCGTCAACCTTTTTTCGGACCGGCAGATAATCAAGTTGCCGATGCAGCCGCTGCTGGCCAGATTGATCGCCAGGGGGCGCTCTAAGAAGGTGGCGGCCCGGTATGAGGTGATAGGTGGCGGTTCGCCGATCGTGCGCCTCACCCGCGAGCAGGCTGAGGAAACAGCGGCGGTGCTCGTGAAAGCAGGCTACGACTGCCGGGCGTATGTGGGGATGAATTACTGGCATCCGTTCATCAAGGACGCTGTCGCTGATGCAGTCGCCGCCGGTTATCGTCAGATCATCGGACTGAGCCTATTTCCGCAATACTCAAAAGCGACGAGCGGTGCTTGTGCCAGGGATTTTATGAAAGCGGTCGAATCGATCGATGAGCCGTTGTCGGTGAAGGTCATCGATCCCTGGTATGACCATTCAATATATATCGAAGCGCTGGCCCAGACGGTCGAAACGGGCCTCAAAGCCTTTAGTGAAGAAGAGCGTCGCGATCTGTTGGTCATCTTCAGTGCCCATAGCCTGCCAAAAGAGTTTGTCGACCAAGGCGATCCCTACCCGGACCACCTAAAAGTCACGATCAGCGGACTGCTTGAGAAGATAGAGCCCATCGATTGGCTGCTCACATATCAGAGCCGCAGCGGTCCGGTGGAGTGGCTTGAACCACAGACCGATGAGGAGATAGCCAGGCTTGGGAAGGCCGGGACTAAGAACATGTTGATCGTCCCGGTCAGCTTCGTCAGCGATCACATCGAGACTCTCTACGAGCTCGATATAATGTATGCCGAGCTAGCCAAGGCCTGGGGCGTCGAAAAGTATGAACGGGCGCCGGCACTCAATAGTGCGCCGACGTTCATCCGAGCGCTGGCGGACATCGTCGAAAAAAGCTTCGACGAAGCCGCGGGCGGATAGGAGGGAAGATGTCCATGAGGATCGCTGTAATAGGCGCAGGAATTTCGGGAATGGCGACAGCTTACTCTATCCAAGAGCTGGCAAAAGAGCGCGGGCAAGAAGTGACAGTCTTCGTCGTCGAAAAGGAAGAGCGCCTCGGCGGCAAGATAAAAACGGACAACATCGACGGATGGCGGTGCGAGAACGGCGCCCTCGGCTATATCGACCAAAAACCCGAAGTGGCTACGGTCGTCACCCACCTGGAGCTTACTG
>JAUWIO010000177.1 GCA_030605305.1 Actinomycetes bacterium | reverse complement strand
GAGATCGGCAAAAAAGGCGGCGAAGCCGTCAAGAAAAAGTACGGTGCTGATTTTTACGAGAAGATAGGCAAGAAGGGCGGCGAGATGACGAAAGCGCGTCATGGCGTCGAGTTCTTCGAAAAAATCGGCAAGAAAGGCGGCCGCCGCTAAAGCGGAGCCACTACTAGATCAAAAGCCTACTAGAGCCGGGCCTGCCCGGCTCTAGTTATGTAAAATGTCCGGAAGCTTCATCAGGAATCTTCGGTCCCGCTGGACTTGACGCGCAAGGGAATGACCTGGTGGTCGCGGTCGCCCTTGTCGCTGAATCTTCGCCGTCCTTCATCCACCGAATCGACTATCGTGAAATGGCTGTCCAAGTGGGTCAGGCTGAGGATATCCATGAGCGGATCGCCGGCCACTACCAGCACTTCTCCCCCTCGTTCGTGAACGCGCTTTTGGTTGTAGAGCAGAGATCCCAGAGCCGCGCTGTCCAGATATGAAATATCCGAGAGATCTAATAGCAACTTACGATCCCCTTCGGCTAGGGCCGTCTCCACCTGGTTCTTCAGGAGTCGGAAGTTATGGTAATCCATCTCGCCGTCACCTTTTACAACGGTGACATTCGCTAGCTTCTCTGTTGAGATATTGAGCGACAAATCAAAGCACCCCTTTCGATACTGTTTTTACTTATTCCCAAAAGCGGCCAAGAATCTAACTCTATGTAGGCGCTTCCCTGGTTTGGTCGCTGTCGATTTTGGAAACAATACCTGCATAACTTCGGTAAATGAGGGATTGTTGTGTTCCAGGACAGGGTGCAGGCAGGCCGGCGATTGGCGGATGCGCTAGAAGACTTCCGAGACCGGGACCCGCTCGTCTTGGGGCTTGCCCGCGGAGGGGTGATCGTGGCCGCGGAGGTGGCGGCGGCGCTAGGCTGCGAGATGGATGTGGTCATCTTGCGCAAGATCGGAGCTCCCGGCAACCCTGAGCTGGCGATAGGGGCGACGGCAGGCGAGGGTCGGGTTGCCTGGAATGAGGCGCTCATCGCCCAGCTCGATGTTTCGTCGGGCTATCTCCAGGACGCCGCGGCCCGCGAAAATGAAGAGGTCGAGCGGCGTCGGCGGCGCTATCTCGGAGACACGGGCGCGGTCGATATTGCCGGGCGGACCGTCCTGATGGTCGATGACGGTCTGGCCACCGGCTATACAGCTTTGGTGGCAGCCCGGGCTGTTAGGGCTGCGGACCCCGCGTTCTTGGTCCTGGCGGTGCCCGTCGGGCCGCCCGGGACGGTGGCACAGCTCAGTACCGAGGTCGATGAAGTGGTTTGCTTGTCGACGCCCGAGACGTTTTTCGCGGTCGGTCAGTTCTATGCCGAGTTTGCCCAAACGACCGATGAAGAAGTGGTGGCGAAGATGGAGGAACGGCGGGCGGCTTGAAAGCTTCAGATAATACCTTAGAATAAGATACACTCCGCCAGGCGCTTGTTGGCTGCGGCGGTCAAAGAAAACTGTGGAGGTGCACGGTGGATTTAAAGATAGAAGTAGATGAGCAAGCGGGCGCGGCGGTGATCAGGTTGCAAGGAGAGGTCGATGTCTATACCGCGCCGAAGCTCAAGAGTACCCTGGTAGATCTGGTCGACAAAGGCAATTTCAAGATCATCGTCAATCTCGAGAAAGTCGATTTTATGGACAGTTCCGGCCTTGGCGTTCTGGTAGGCGGACTGAAGCGGGTCCGTTCGCATGAGGGGGCCATCGGGCTGGTCTGCACCCAGGAGAACATCCTGAAGATCTTCCGCATCACGGGTCTCGTCAAAGTCTTTCCGATATTCGAAGAAGAAGGCGCCGCAGTCGAAGGTATTTAACTGATAGGTGCTGTTAACTGCGCATAAGCGGCCGAAGCGCATTGCTCAATCGACCATGAGTTGGTATCATACCAATACTTGAACGCCCGAAGGAGCTTTGCGTGGCCGATTTACGACAGACAGTCTTCCAGCATATAGATGAACTTCGACGCCGCCTGACCTATATGGTCATAGCGGTTCTCATTTGCGGGACGATCGGTTTTATTTTCTCGTTTCAGATCCTCGAAATCATGCGCGCCCGTCTAGATCCCGAGTTCAACCTAGTCTATAAGACGATCATGGAGCCGTTCATGGCCCGCTTTAAGCTGGGCCTTATCGGCGGGCTTATCCTGGCAACACCGATTCTCTTCTATCAGATACTGGCTTTCTTATCGCCGGCGCTGAAGGGGACGGAGAAGCGTGTTCTCTATCCGATGGTCTTGGCGATGGTCGTGCTGTTCGCCATGGGGAGCTCTCTTGGCTACTTCTTCGTGCTACCGATGGCTTGGACGTGGCTCTTCAGTCAGGGGCTGGAACTGGAGCTGATCCAGATCCTGAGCGTCTCCGATTTTATCAACTTCGTGACGCTTTTCCTCTTCGCCTTCGGGATCGCTTTTGAGACGCCCCTGGTGATGGCGATAATGATGCGCCTCGGGATAGTCAGCCGCCAGACGCTTCGGACCAACTGGCGGATAGCGTACGTCATCATCCTGGTCGTTGCCGCCGTGGCCACGCCTGATTGGAGCCTGCCGCCTATGCTCATCCTGGGCGCCTCGATGATAGCTCTATACGAAGCGACTCTTCTAACTGCCCGTTTTTTGTAGGTCTCAAGACCCCCCCTCATCACGGGATGTTTGCCGTCGACCGGTTTGTGTTAATATTACCTCCGTCAAAATCAGCACCGAACGCCACTATATAGTGTGCGCTCTGTGACTCTATTAGCGCGAGGTCGAGAAATTGAAAACATTAATCGTTAGCGAGAAGAACATCGCCGCCCGCCGCATAGCCCAACTCTTGGCGACCGGCAAAGTCGAGAACGGCAAAGTCAACAAGATCGACATCTATAAGTTCGAATACAATGGGGGCGACGCGGTCGCTATCGGCCTCAAGGGCCATATCCTCAAAGTGGACTTCCCCGAACAGTACTCGAATTGGCAGGCGCCTCCGCCCGTCGCCCTAGTCGATGCCGCGATCGTCAAGGTGCCGCCCCCAAAGCCCTTGGTCGCCGCGCTGAAGCGGCAGGGAACGGAAGCCG
>JAUWIO010000176.1 GCA_030605305.1 Actinomycetes bacterium | reverse complement strand
TTATGACCTTGAGAGAGACAAGATCGAGGCCGAAGGCGCGGGCTGTCCGCGCCAAGTGAAATCCTTCCATATCGACGATGGCGGCGCCGGTTTCCCGGCGGAGTCGAGCGCGTCGGGCCGGGTCGAGTACCGGCTCAGTGACGGTAAGACCGCCTACCGACGGCCAGGCGTGGGTTTTTGCGACACCACTGGCTGCCGGAGCTAGCTCTTCGGTTTCCGGTGGATCGGGCTTGTGAGAATCTACTGAAAAGCGCTCCACGATCACCACTTGACCGGTTTGCAGGGACCCGTCGAGGGCCCCGGCAAACCCTGCATTGACTATAGTACCCTCGGCCGCACCGGGCTTATCTGAGAGTTCTCGCTCCAACTCGCGGGCCAGGTCCGCACCGGCGCTGTCTGCCGTCGCGCGCACCCAGCGTAAGTTTTCCCGGCCCCACCCGCGCCGCTCGCTTCGGTCGCGGGCCGCCTTGATCTCGGGTTTGTGGGCGTATGTCACATAAACCATGTAAGCATAATAGCGTATTCGTCCGGTGTCTAAGGGGTGGCTGTTCTGCTATCCTATTCTGCGTTATGAAGAACGACCTTAAGGAACAAGTCGAGGTGATGGCTTCCGGGTGCGCCGAGGTGCTCCCGGCCGACGGCCTGCTGGCCAAAGTGGAGCTGGCCCAAAAAGAAGGCCGGCCGCTCACTGTCAAGCTGGGTGTCGACCCCACCGCTCCGGATCTACACCTGGGCCATGCCGTTCCGCTCCGAAAGCTTCGCCAGTTCCAAGATCTAGGACATAAAGCAGTTTTGATAATCGGCGACTTCACCGCCAAGATAGGGGACCCTTCCGGCCGTTCCGCTACCCGGCCTCCGCTCACCGACGAGCAGGTGGTCGCCAATGCTAAGACCTACACTGACCAGGCATTCAGAATACTCGATGACGATCCCGAGAAACTGGAGATCGTCTATAACAGCCACTGGCTGGCGGTCCTTAACTTCGCCGATATCCTGAGCCTGACATCCCGGTTCACGGTCGCCGGCATACTAGTACGCGACGACTTTGCCAAACGATATAAAGCGGAGCAGTCTATCGGACTGCACGAGTTTCTCTATCCGCTGATGCAGGCATATGACTCTGTCGAGATCGGGGCCGACATCGAACTCGGAGGTACCGACCAGAAATTCAATCTGCTGGCCGGGCGCGAACTCCAAGAGAAGTCCGGAAAGGAACCCCAGGTGGCTTTGACGCTGCCGCTCCTCGAAGGGACGGACGGGGTCAAAAAGATGAGTAAATCATACGATAATCATATCGGGCTGACCTTCGAGCCGGCCGACATGTTTGGGAAAGTGATGTCGGTCCCCGATGAAGCGCCGGGACAGGACCGCTTCCATCTTATTCTCAAATATTATCAGCTGGCGCTTGGCGCCCTTCCTGATGAAGTCGCAAAAGTCGCCCATGCACTCGGAGCTGAAACGCTCGACCCACGTGACGCCAAGGCCGAAGCGGCCCGCCGCATCGTCGAGACTTACCACGGGGCGGCAGCAGCCGAAGGAGCGAAAGCAGATTTCGAGGCCAGGTTCCGCAAAGGCAGCCAGACTTCGGCAGCCGATCTTGCTGAAGAAAAAAAAGTCCCCGGCACGCTGCGCGACGCCGACGGCCAGGTCTGGATGCCCAAGCTATTGGCTACGTCGGGGGCAGCTTCATCGACTAGTGACGGCCGCCGCCTGATGGAGCAAGGCGGGGTGAAGCTCAACAGTGTGGCTTTGACCGACCCGCGCGAGAACGTTGCCGTTGCCGATGGCGACCTGCTCGAAGTAGGGAAGCGCAAGAAGTATACGCTGAGCTTTACTCTAGACTGACCCCGCTCGACAGATCGAAGGCCACGTGTCCGGTAATCTCCTTAGCTGCTTCTTTCGGGTCCGGATACGCCCAAGCCGAGTTCGCGTTGACTTCGCCGTCCACCACGATATCGTGATATTTCGACTTGCCTTTCCACGGGCACGTGTACTGCCTCTCTCCATCTTGCAATAGGTCTAGCTTGACCGAATCCGGTGGGAAGTAGCGATTGCCCTCGAGGTAGACCGTGTTTTCGCTATCGGCGATGACCGTCCCGTTCCATATCGCTTTCATTTGAGTACCTCCGTCTTATTAATGAAGTCCTTGGTTGATTATATCCCCGGCGGGCGGTTTCTTATCATATATTCGTTGTCTTGTTTGGCCGCGATTACTCTGACATGGCTATTGCCGAAAGCTTGATAGAATGAAAGAATAGTCTAACGAATCGCTCCACCGGACGTCCACCTGACTTGCCTGGTTGGCGCAGGTGAGCTTGGACGTTAGGCATAGAAAAGGAACGGTGCTAAGTTGGGCATCATAATACTCGTGGCCCTGGCCAGTGCTTTGAGAGCTGGCCTCAAACCCCTACATGCGACTGTCGTTTACTCTGGGCTCGTGCTCTTGATGGGTGTTTTCTTGGACGGACCGTCTCTTGACCTCGTAGTAGGAACATCCATTGTTCTTGCACTATCGTTCGTCTACTTTTGGCTTGTTGATAACTACGAAGAGTCTCTAGCTTGGTGGCCAATAATGTTGATAGGGGCCGTGCTGATTAGCGTGGCCTGATGAGCTACTCAAGAATCAAAAAGGTGATAGTGAATGCCTAACAAATCGTTCCACCAGACAACTGCACGATTGGCCCACGTAGCCCAGATGAGCTCAAACGTTAGGCTGAAACTAGTGCAAAAGAAAACTATGAAATCCTTGGCTGCGATTTTACTGTGGATATGCCTATTGGTCACAAGTGCCTGTTCGCAACAGAATCAGAACCTGACGAAGCAGCAGGTTCTAAAGGTTGCCGACGACATAGAGGAGATAAGAGTCCAGGCAATTGAGTATTCATATTCACGCCGGAACGAGAATCCACCCTATAAATTGCGGCTAGTGCACCGATATCTTAAAGGCAACGCTGATTTTAGGCAGTTGCTGGATGCCCTCAAGACTTCAGTTGACGAAGGCGACATTGCCGTGGCGATTGGCAATCGACGAATCTTACTACGCGGCCCAGATAATGCTCTTATGAGATTGGGG
>JAUWIO010000038.1 GCA_030605305.1 Actinomycetes bacterium | reverse complement strand
TATCTCCAGTTCACGGGCGAGATAGGCTTCGGGGTACTGGGTCATATTGATGACCTGCCACCCCTGGCTGGAGAACCAACGACTTTCAGCCTTGGTGCTGAATCTCGGCCCCTGGACCCCCACTACCGTATCTGTATCATGAATGCTCAGCCCCTGATCGCGCCCGATATCGGCGGCGATCCCGCGCATCTGTGAACAGTAGGGATCGGCGGCGCTGACATGGGTGGAGATAGGCGCGTCAAAAAAAGTGTCTATCCGGCCCTTCGTCCGATCGACGAACTGGTCGCAGATGACGAAGTCGCCCGGCTTTACATCTACCTGCAGAGAGCCGCTGGCGCAGGGACCGATTATCCGCCCGACCCCGAGTTGCTTCATCGCATGCAGATTGGCCCGATAATTTATCATATGCGGCGGGTGTTGATGTTGGGCTCCGTGCCTCGGGATAAACGCCACCCGGCGTCCGCCGATCTTTCCTATCATCACTCGATCGCTCGGCGCCCCGTAGGGCGTCTCGATCACGACATCCTCGACATCCTCAAGGAACGAATAGAAACCCGATCCGCCGAAAACACCGATATCCGCTTGTGGCTTAAGCATGCTGCACCTCTCTCGTCGGCAAGACGGTCAACAGCACTTCCTCGCCATCTCTCTTGCCGCAGGATACGGCGACATCCGCCGCCTCGCGACCCTTGCCGTAACCGGCTGTCATACGGGCGGCCGACTCGAGGTCGTCGCTCGTGACTCTGGGGCCCCGCACGAGTGTCGTCGGTCCCTGCCAATCCACCGCCGCAATGATCCAGTCCGTGTCTTTCCTTAATTGTTCCAACCGTTCGTTTTCGGCTTCGTTGCGACCGATGATGATCTGAGCGCCGGAGGGCGCTTCGAAGTGACGGCCCACTTTCAAAACCAATATATCGTTTCTGTCGGGATTCTCCTGCTTGGCCAGGCAACGCCGAAGCTTGTCGGCGAAATGCTTATCGGTCAACAGGCATCCGCCGGCCGGACACGGATAGTCCCGCATGTCCAATTCTTCCGCCAGGGCCATCTGCGGCTTACGCGAACGGCCGGAGATCGCTAACAGTTTCTCCCGGTCTATCCAGCCCTCCCGCTCGGGCTTGGACGGCTCAAAAAGTTGGGCCGAGAGCGGTCTGACTATCAAGTCCTCGAGCCCGCTGTCCCGCTCGATGATCCGGATAGCGTCGAGACGCTGCGACATCGGGCGTTCACCCAAGACTTCTCCGGTCACGACAAAAGACGCTCCTACCTTCTCCATGTATTCTTTGGCCATCTTGAACATTAAGATGCGGCAATCGAGGCAAGGATTCATGCCGCTGCCATGGCCGTATTTCGGATATTTGACCGCCTCCATGAACTCTTCGAACATCGGGACCACCTTGAGCTCTATCCCGAACTCTTCGGAAGCCTTGTGCGCCTCCGTCTGACAACTGTTCTTAGCGGTACAATTACAAAAAGGTGTCACAAAATTCAGAGCGATTATCTCGATCCCCTGCTCCTGCAACATCTTGACTGCCAACCGGCTATCGAGTCCCCCTGAAAGCAGTCCGATAGCTTTACGTTTTTCGCTCAATCAACACACCTCTAATCGCTGGTCTCGACATCGAAACCCGCATTTACTAAAGCGGCAGCGGTGACCCCGATGCCGGGCCTTATTCTACCAGAAAACGTACCGTCGAAAATCGTCGATACCGCGCACGACGGACTCTTGGATTTCAGAAGAGCGCGAGCGCAACCCGCGGCTTGCGCGCAAGTCACTGCCAGTCCGGCCCCGGCCACAAACGCGTCCGTGACGTCATCGCCCCGGGCGGTCATTACTCTGGCTTCGCCCCGTAAGACAGACAGCCCGTCGCCCCCGACTATCTCGGCCGCCGGCCTTGGAGTCGGCAGCCCCGCCGCGACCTCCGGGCAAAATGGAATGGCCCGGCCCTGGCGGACCAAGGCCTCAACCGCCGGCACGGCCTGCGCCAGATCATCATACCGACATCTCTCGCCCGCTAGACAGGCGCTGACCAAGATCGGACGTTCTTTCTCATTCATGTGAAGTAGTATACTTTTTCTCATGCATTGGTCGCGATTCTTCCAAGAACCACAAAATGTCGGCCCCCTCCCCGCCCCGGACGCTATAGGCCGGGCCGGTGGCGGGTGCGGCGATCTGATAGAACTACACTTAGCTTTTGACGGACCGGTCGTAGCCGACGCCGCGTTTTTGGCCAAAGGCTGCCCGAGCGCGATCGCCGGGGCGGCAGCCACAGCCTCTCTTTTGGTCGGCAAGACCATCTATGAGGCAGCCGCGCTCGGAACAGCCGGGATCGAAGCGGAATTAGTCGATATCCCCCCAGGCCATGAGTCCTGCCTGTATTTATCGGAGACCGCGCTCTCAGCCGCGCTTGAACGCTATATTGGGGATGCGTCTGTCCGACTGCCCCAGGCGGAGATGACAGCGGTGGCTATGAGTGGAGGTGTCGACAGTTCAGTGACGGCATTACATTTGCTCGAAAGCAACCAACGCCTCCTAGGGGTGACCCAGCGCCTGCACGACTACGGACAACCGGGGATGCGAATCTGTTGCACCGCGGCCGACCTTGAAGATGCCCGGGCCGTCGCCTTGCTCGGCGGCTTTCCACATTTTGTCATCGATATGCGCGACCAATTCGCAGCTGAGGTCATCCGGCCTTTTTGCGACGCTTACGTTGCCGGACGCACCCCGAATCCCTGTGTCGACTGCAACCGCCGGTTACGATGGGAGCAGTTACTTGAAAACGTTGACAGACTGGGTGCGACCAAGCTGGCCACCGGGCACTATGTGCGCATATCGGCCCCGGATACAGCAGGGCGCTGTATCGTCAGGAAAGCTGTGGATCCGGAGAAAGATCAGTCATATATGTTCTGGGCGGCCTCGCCCGCCGTGCTATCCCGGCTGCTGACGCCGCTCGGCGAGCTGACGAAGGGAGAAGTCCGGGCGGCCGCGGCCGATCTCGATCTGCTGGTGGCCGAGAAGGCCGACTCCCAAGATGTCTGTTTTGTGCCGGACGGCGATTACGCCGGATTTGTCAGTCAAGAGACCGGACATGTCCCCGAGCCCGGACCGATCATCGATGTCGGCGGCGCCCGACTCGGAAGCCATCGGGGGCTGATCCACTACACGATCGGCCAGAGGCGTGGTTTGGGTGTATCGGCGCCGACACCGCTGTATGTGACCGGGCTCGATGTAGAACGCAACGCAGTCATCGTCGGCAAACAGGCAGACCTCGGAGTCTCAAGATTAACTGTTTCGGAACTGAATTTGATCGGAGAGGATCAGCATGAGAGTTCGTTCCGGGCCGATGTCATGCTTCGTTACAACGGCCCCTCGGCCCCAGCCACTATCCATCGGCTTGAGCAAGATCGAGCGATCATCGAGTTCGATCAGCCGTTCGGACCGGCCGCGCCGGGGCAATCAGCTGTCTTCTATGACGCGGAAATGCTCCTCGGAGGCGGCGTCATTCTCTAAGTAAAGACCGGCGCCTTTATCTCAGCCGGCCAGACCCCCGTCGAGCTGCTCGAATTCGACACCGACTTCATCTAAGTAGCGCAGGCCGGCTTCGAGATTGGCTTCTGTTCCATCCATCTCCAGAACGACCCAGCCTACTCGCTGTTCTACATTGGCGCGCCGGACATTCGTGACAATCTCATACTTAGTCCCAAGATTGTATATGACCGGCTCTTTGATGAGCTTTTCCGGAAACGTCAACTTGACTCGCAACTGTTGCATTCATACCTCCAAAATCAAATATCTTCGGCCCCGGCGACCGGATCGGCCTCGACTCCGACGGACGCCCCCGGCACGCGGCGTCTGAGGCCGCCGGTCAGCGTCCGAACGAACCTGACCTCATCAAGACCGGCGACGGCGCTCAAACCTATATAAGCGGCCCCGCCGACCAATGCGGCCAGAGCCAGGGTAACGACCCGCCCCATTTCGATGGTGGGCCAATCGAATCCGACCAGCCAACCATTGAGTAAAAACATTATAACCCCGACGGGCGCGGAAATCAGCGCAAACTTGGCGACAGAGCCTAATAGCTCCCGCCCTCCAAGGCTGCCGATGCGTCGCCGCAAGGCCCTGAACATCAAACTCATCGTGAAAAGGTATGTCAGGCTGTGGGCCAGAGCCAGCCCCGGTACACCTAAGGAAGGTACAAGCCAGAAAGAGAGCGCGATATTCAGAGGCACGCCGAGCGCATTGACCTTCATGGGAAGGACGCTGTCATGGAGCGCATAGAAGACTTTGAGCAAGAGCATGAATAAAGAGAATGGCAAGAGCCCGATGACAAATAGCGCCATGACCCCGGATATACTGCTGACGCCGGCCGACCCCACAAACGCCTCAAAAACCCCGACGGTCTGTTCACTCATAAGATAGAAGAAGACCGATACCGGGATCATCACAAAGGCAGTCGCCTTGACGGCGGTCGCCAGCGTCCGCTTGAACGAGTCCATATCATCGGAAACCGACTGTTCCGAGAACCCGGGAAAGAGCACGGTCGAAATACTGACCGCCAACAAGCCGTAGGGCATCATGAAGAAGCGCCAGGCGTAGACAAAAGCCGTGATGCCGCCCTCATACTGCCACGCCAGCGCATTGGACACAGTCAGTCGGACCTGGTTCGAAATAACGTATATCAGGACCGGCCCGGCCAGGAGAGAAAGTTTCCTGATGGCCGGATCGCGCAGATCGATGATGAAGCGATGGCGCCAGCCGATTTTGAGAAGGGCCGGGATCTGGATCATCGCCATGGCCGCGATGCCCACAGCAGTGCCGGCTGCCAGCAAGATCAGGGCCAGATCAGGATTGCTCTCCCGCAACGGCAAATAGAAGACGAGGACCGTGATGACTACGACTATGTTGTTAAAGATAGGGGCGTACGCGGGAGCGGCGAAACGGCGGTGTGCCTGGAGGATGCCGTTAAAAACCGCGGTCAAACCGTAAAAAACGATCTCCCAGATGAAAAACCTGAAGAAGAACTCGATGTGGGCGATGTCGACCGTGCTGGTCGAGACCATGAATGTCTGCGCTCGAATCAAGTAATATGAGAAAATCGTCCCGAGGGTCGCGACGATGACCAGAAAAACCACCACGATATTGGTTATGTTCGATGCCAGCCGCCAGCTGTCCTCTTCGTCCTTGAGCATCCTCTCTACCAAAATGGGTATGAAAACCGCAGTCAGAACGCCCCCGGCTATCAGCTCAAAAAGCATGTTGGGCATCATGTTGGCCAGGTTGTAGGAGTCCTGGAGGTAGTTTAAAGTTCCGAAAGCATACGCTATCACCAGGATGTTCAGTACTCCGGTGAACCGGCTGATAGCCGAGGCAAAAGACATGACGCCGGCGGAGCGGCCCAAGTTCTTATCTTTGCCCAACTATGCTTCCTCCAGTTTCCCGGCCGCGGTGCGGCTGTTTCGCGGTAATAATATCACAGGAGAAGGCCGCCAAAACCGTTGTCCAGGGGTATTAACTTGCTAGGCCGTCAAACTTATGCTAGCATTGCGAACGTTTTGAGTAGGAGAAATTAATTGGCAAACATCAAGTCACAAATCAAGAGAATTCGCACCGCTGCGAGACAGCACGAGCGCAACAAGGCCGGCAAATCCGAGCTGAAAACGCGCATCTCGAACTTTAATAAGGCAGTGGAAGGCGGCGATAAGGAAGTTGCGAAAACGACCCTTGACGCAGCCGTCAAGGGTCTAGATCGTGCCGCTTCCAAAGGGTTGATCCACAAGAACAACGCCGCGAATAAGAAATCCTCTTTGACGACGCGCTTTAACGCACTTTCCTAAAGAACTTAGATCATACGAGGATCTAGCGGCCGAGCGAACAGAGGTCGACAGTGAGCTGCTCCAGAAGGACACGTGCCGGAATGGGGCGGCTTTTGCGTATGTAATCAGCTTCCACGAGCACCTCTAGCGCGTCTCGCAGCGCCAACGGCGAGAAGAGTCGGCTCTGCTTCTCCAGAAAGAATGACTGGCCCTTACTGACCCCGAGGCGGCGGGCTAGAGCATCGCCCCGCAATTGTTCGGTCTTCGTCCGCAGTATCAGTTGGAATTGGCGCTCTAGCAGGGCGAAAGCGTTCCCGGCCTCCGATTCTTTTTCAAGAAGAGGCTCGAGCAGAGCCAAGGCAGTTTCCTGGTTCCGCTCGATCACGGCCCCGATGAAATCGTATATCTCGGCCTCTCCCGCGGTTACGACTACCTGGCGGCAGAGCGGTAGATCGATCGTGTCGCTCTCCCCGGCTGCCTCGGCGAGCTTCTCCACCTCGGTGCTTAGATTGTCGAGATCGTTCCCGACCCAGCGGAGCAGGTATTTGACGGCATCCGGTTCGACCTGCTTATTACGTTGGGCGAAGGCCGCCTTTATCCAACTACCCATCCCGCTCTTGATCTCATACTCAGCTACAGCTCCGGCCTCGGCCGAACGACACGCCTTGACCAGCTTATTGGCACTCAGACGTTTCTTCATCTGTGACCCGTCGACCTCCTGCGCGAAGACCAAAACGGTCTGCGGGTTCGGGTCGGCTATATAAGGGGTCAACTTCTTTTGGGCGTCAACCCGAAAAGCGAGTGGATCAGCGACGACCACCAAACGCGAACCGCCAAAAAAAGACAGTGTCTGGCACTCAGCCAACACCCGATCGGCGCCATCCTCGCGAGCGCTCAGACGAACG
Organism: Actinomycetes bacterium; assembly: GCA_030605305.1. Taxonomy (GTDB): domain Bacteria; phylum Actinomycetota; class Aquicultoria; order CAJVYJ01; family JAUVQD01; genus DAOUYN01. The sequence goes on along the minus strand of JAUWIO010000038.1, from coordinate 118 downwards.
AGGTCCAGCGCGTCCGACCCCTCGGTGCCGATCGTATCCGACAGCCGCTTGATCGCCTCTCTTAGCAAGAGTCTGTGCTGGCTATGGATAAAATAGACTGATTTCAGTGTTGACCCGG
>JAUWIO010000272.1 GCA_030605305.1 Actinomycetes bacterium | reverse complement strand
TAGCGCTCAAGACTTCATCGAAAAGCAACCGGCGCGCACTTAAAGCTCGACTAACTTGGCAGCCGCTCTCCGTAAAGCGAGGGCGACCGGCGAGTCCGGGGCCGCCAAAACAACCGGCATCCCATTGTCCGCGCTCTCCCGACCGATCGGATCGAATGGTATCTGCGCGATAAGGGGCGCCCCGAGTTCCTCTGACAGCTCCAGCCCGCCGCCTTTGCCAAAAAGATAGTTCTTTTCGCCGCAATGGCCGCAGATCGAAAAGGACATGTTCTCGATCACACCGACAACGTCGACTCCCGCCTTATGAGCCATGTGCCCGCCGCGTACAGCGACTTTGGAGGCCACCGGCTGGGGGGTCGTGACCATGACCAGCTTCAGCCTAGGCACGAGCTTGGCGGCAGTGATGGTGACATCGCCGGTCCCGGGGGGCAGATCAAGGAGCAGGTAGTCCAACTCTCCCCAGGCCACCTGGGTTAGAACCTGTTCGATCGCCCGGGGGACCAGTGGACCGCGCCAGATGATCGGCTGGTCCTCTTCGACGAAAAAACCTGTCGACATCAGCTTGATCCCATGTCGTGCCGGGGGAACCATGACCTTATCGATGACGCTCGGCCGCTCGGTGATCCCGAGCATCCGCGGCACGCTGAATCCCCAGATATCGGCGGCGAGCAACCCGACCCGGTAACCCGCTTGAACCAGGGACGCGGCCAGATTAACGGCAATCGTTGACTTACCCACCCCGCCTTTGCCGCTGGCGATCCCGATGACCTCGGTGTCAGCGCCGACGCTAAGCGGCTTCGGCTCACGGCCGCGCTTTCGGGCGAGCGCCTCCTTTTCTTCGGCGGTCCTCGTCTCCATGACAACGTCGACAGTCTCAACCCCGGCGACCGCGCCGACCTCGCGCTTGATATCGGCCTGAATACGGTCCTTCATCGGGCAGCCGGGGATAGTCAAGGCTATCGTCACCTTGACGGCCCCGCCATCTATCGCCGTCTCACGCACCATCCCCAAATCGACAAGATCGCGCCCAAGTTCCGGGTCGTTGACTCGGCTGAGCGCTTCGCTGATATCTTTTTCACGTATTTCCATGTTAGATAGATACCCCAAAATCGCTTGTCATGCCAGCGCCGACCCGGATCACGGGTATGAGTAGTCCATTTGGCCCATAAATATCTAGGCCGAATACCCGACTCGTCCTAGACCGCCCAGGAACCGATAATACCTAGTGAAGACACTCCTTATCAGCCTAGTTTTCAGCCAGACGGCGGCCCGCGACGGCGGGCTTTCGTCATTTCCGGGCCTATTTGAGCCACATGCCTTCCAGTTAGCTACCGCTCGTCACTGTTTTACGACCGCTTGCGAGCAGAGTAAGCCATCTACCTAAAACCTATCAAGCGCTGAGTAAGGTCTTCCGATATAAAAATGTATCGCCGCAAGGCTTTAAACGCAGCAACAATTGTAATCGAGTCGCATAAGGAGAAAAATATGTTCACGAAGAGCCTCAAATTCCGGCTACCGCTCTATTTATTGATAATCACAGTCATCCCGCTCTTGGCGATGTCTATGTTTACCTACGCCCGTGTCAGCGACACCTTCGTCAAGCAAAAGCTCGGCGATATGATGCACATCATCGACGTTAAGTATATCCACGTGCTGGACACGCTGGACCGCGGCAAAGTCGATGCGGCCAGCCTGGCGGCGTCCCCGTCGATCGTCGACGGGATAAGGACCTACTCAGTCGCCGGGGACCCCGCCTCCCTAAGTACCGCCACCCGGTTTCTCCAACAGACGATCAAAGAGAACCGCCTGACAAAAGACCACCCTTTCGACCGCAGCGTGCCGACAAGAGACCGCTATCGAGAGTTCTTTATTAT
>JAUWIO010000047.1 GCA_030605305.1 Actinomycetes bacterium | reverse complement strand
CGCGAGTTGGCAAGAAGCGTGATCGGCATGGCCCCCGGCGACATCAGCCGCGAGGCGATACTCAACGCCCTTCTCGAGCGCCGCGAGAGCGCTCGGCGGGAGCGGGAGTGGGATATCTCCGATACCATCCGCGACCGGCTTCAGGAGATCGGCATCGAGATCGAGGACACTGCCGCCGGTCCCCGCTGGAAGCTCATCGCTCACTGATGGAGCTGGTCTACGGGCGTCGGCCGGTGGCGGAGGTACTCGACGGTCCCCGACGCATCCACAAGGTCTACGTAGCCGCCGGAAAAAGGATCGATGATCGCGTCCAATCCCTTCTGTCAGCCGCTCGCGAGCGCGATATCGTTATCATCGAGTCGACCCGGGATGAAATGGATGAGCGCTTCGGCGATGTCGTCCATCAAGGGCTGGGAGCCGAGGTGTCACCGTACGTCTATGCCGAGCTGCCGGACGTCTTGAGCGGACCCGAAGACAGGGCTGATAGTCTGATAGTCGCCCTCGATCAAGTGACCGACCCTCAGAACCTCGGGGCGGTTATCCGTACGGCTGCCGCTGCAGGCGCCGACGGCATCGTGGGCGGGAAGAACCGCAGCGCCGCGGTGACTCCGGCGGTCGTCAAAGCATCGGCCGGCTTGACGGAGAAGGCGAGAGTGGTCCAGACAAATCTTAGCGATGCCCTGATCCGGCTAAAAGACGCCGGCTTTTGGGTCGTGGGCGCGGACGGTTCGGGTACTGAGCGCCATTGGGACCTGGATCTAACCGGCAAGACGGTTGTCGTGCTGGGCAGCGAGGGTCAGGGGCTCTCGCGTCTAGTTCGCGAGCGGTGCGATTGGCTCGCCGCTTTACCGCTGGCGCCTGGCGTCGATTCCTTGAATGTCTCAGCCGCGGCCGCGGTTTTCCTCTATGAAGTGCTCAGGCAGCGGAGAAAGGCATGAGCCCTCCGGGGCGCCCCCCGCTGCTCTTGATAGACGGTCATAACGTTGTGCTCGCGACCAAGAAGTACCGCCATGTGTTAAAGAGCCAAGACATGCGAGGCTCTGTCAATGTCCTCGTCAATGACCTGGTCAACCTGGCCGCCGGCGGCGGACCGGAGATCATCGCCGTCTTCGATGGTCGGGAAGCGGGTTCTTCTGAAGTCGTCTCGCCCGGCCTGCGGATCGTTTTTTCGCCCGGCAACCGTTCAGCCGATTCGGTGATCGAGCGCCTGGTATTCAAAATGGCCAACGAGTGGGAGATAACGGTATGTACAGCCGACTACGCGCAGCAGAAAGTAGTGCTGCGCGAAGGTGTAGGTCGGATGTTCCCATCCGGTCTGACGGACCTGATGGAGGATGTAAATGAAGAATCCCAGCCGCAGCCCCAAGGGGATCGCCTGCTCAGAGTAGAAGATCAGCTCCCTGACGACATCCGGGAGGCTCTAGACAAGATGAGAAACAAATGACCCCCCGATTCTGCTACAATCAGCCGCATGACTGACGTGATGGAGCGCCTAAAAGCAGCTGGGTACGAGGCCGTGATCGGCCTGGAGATCCACGTCGAATTGAGCACGGCCAGCAAGATGTTCTGCGACTCAGCCGTCACTTTTGGCGAGCCCCCTAACACTCACGTGTGCCCGGTTTGCCTAGGCCTTCCCGGGACATTGCCCGTAGTCAACGAAACGGCTGTCGAGCATACGGCCAGGATCGGCCTGGCGGTCGATTGCGATATTGCCGGATTCACTCAGTTTCACCGGAAGAACTACTTCTATCCGGACATGCCCAAGAACTATCAAATATCCCAGTTCGACCTGCCGATCTGTATTGATGGAGATGTCCTGGTCGAGCTCGAAGATTATGAGCGGCGCGTCGGGATCACCAGAGTCCACATGGAAGAAGACACAGGAAAACTGATACATATCGGCAAGGGCGGGCGCATCGCTCAAGCAGACTATTCGTTGGTCGATTTCAACCGCGCCGGGACGCCTTTAGCCGAGATCGTCACCGAGCCCGATATCCGGACACCGGAAGAAGCCCGCCTCTTCGCCCAGAAGCTGCGGAGTATCGTCTTGCACCTCGGAGTCTCGGATTGCAATATGGAAGAAGGTTCGATGCGCGTCGACGGTAATTGCTCTATAAGGAAAGCCGGAGTCACCGAGCTGGGCACGAAAACGGAAGTCAAGAATATGAATTCATTCCGGGGGCTGGCGCGGGCGCTCGAATATGAGCTTGGCCGCCATCTCGATCTGATAGAAGAGGGGGAGCGCGTTGTCCAGGAGACCCGGCACTGGGACGCCAACAAGAATCTGACCACCTCGCTTAGGTCGAAGGAAGAGGCGCACGATTACCGATATTTCGCCGATCCCGACCTGGTTCCGTTGGAATTAGGGACCGACTGGATCGATGCGATCCGACGCGACTTGCCTGAACTTCCCGATGAGCGGGAAGCGCGCCTGATGCAGAAGTTCGGGATACCGGCGTATGACGCCCGATTCATGACGCAATCCAAGGCTCACGGCGACTACTTCGAGGCGGTGATGGCGTCTTTTGGGGACGGCAAGACTGCCAGCAACTGGATGATGGGCGAGTTGGCCGCCGCTCTTAACGCGGTGTCGCTCGATATTGAAAACTCACCTGTCGAGCCGCAGGGCTTGGCGCGTATGTTGACCCTGGTGAAAGATGGGACGATCAGCGGCAAAATGGCGAAAGCGGTCTTTGAGGAGATGTTCAAGACCGGCCAGTCTGCTGATAAGATCGTTGAAGCCAAGGGGCTGAAACAGATATCCGATCCGAGCGCGATCGCGGCGCTTATTGATGAGGTCATGGCCGCCAATGCGCCGGCGGTCAGCGAATATCGTGAGGGGAAAAAACAAGCCTTTGGGTTCCTGGTCGGCCAATGTATGGCCGCCTCTCGCGGCCAAGCCAATCCCGGCCTGGTCAACAAGGTCTTGCGCGAGAAACTAGACGCTTCCTAGGACCCACCTACCTTGCCCGGCCTGGGCGGTTAGGGTAAAATCATCTTGGTTCATTCCCGCTAGAGCATCGGCTGAAAGTGATTTGGCCTGGTCTTGGGTCAAGCGTAGCCCCCAGATGCCTCGCGTTTTTTGCAGACCACCCACCATTCGAAAGGGAACTATGACCGATCAAGAACTACTTGATTTTCATATCGAGCCCGACGATCCTGACGCTAAACCCGTCAAGATAGACGATACTACCCTGCGCGACGGCGAGCAGACTGCCGGCGTCGTTTTTGCCAACGAGGAGAAGCTCCACATCGCGAAACTCCTCGATCAACTGGGCGTCGAGCAGATCGAAGCCGGTATCGCGGCCATGGGCGGCGACGAGCTGAAGACGCTCAAGAACATCGTCAAACTCGATTTGAGGACGAGCGTCCTAGGTTGGAACTGTGCGGTTATCGACGATATCAAAAAGTCGATCGATTGCGGCGTCGACGCCGTGGCTATCTCGATCGCGGTATCGGACATCCATATCCAAACCAAGCTGCGCAAAGACCGCCAGTGGGTCCTCGACCGCATCAAGACGTCGGTCGATTATGCTAAGAGCCGGAACGTGTACGTTTCGGTAAATGCAGAGGATGGGTCGCGCGCTGATTTCGATTTTCTGGTCGAATTCGGGTTGAACGCTAAGGAAGTCGGAGCCGATAGGCTGCGTTTTTGCGATACGATCGGCGTCCTTGATCCGTTCAAGACTTATCATGTCATCCAGCACTTGGTAAAAGAGTGTCAGGGGCTCGAGATCGAGATGCACACCCATAATGATTTCGGAATGGCCACGGCTAACGCTATGGCCGGCATCAAGGCCGGGGCCAAGTGGGTCAACGCCACTGTTAATGGGCTTGGCGAGCGGGCTGGAAATGCGGCGCTCGAGGAAATAATCATGGCGCTTAAATACATCGGAGATGTAGACCTTGGCTATCAGACAAAGATGCTGCGGGAACTCTCAGAGTATGTCGCTCAAGCCTCGGGTAGGCAGATCCCGGTATGGAAGGCGATCGTCGGCACGAACGTCTTTGCCCACGAGTCCGGTATTCACGCCGACGGGGTCCTCAAAAACCCCAAGACGTACGAAGCTTTCTCTCCCGAAGAGGTCGGCCTCCAACGGCAGTTGGTTTTAGGTAAGCATTCCGGAAGCGCTTCCATCGTTGCCAAGTACAGCGAATACGGCATCGATCTGTCCCAAGAAGAGGCCCAGGATGTCCTCGTCGAGGTGCGGCGGATGGCCGTGCGGCTCAAGCGGACGCTTTTTGACAAAGAACTCGTTTATATTTACAACGATTACCGGGCGAAAGCCGAGGAAAAAGAAGCCTGATGGGCCTGACGCTCAGCGAAAAGATACTGACAAAAAAGAATAAAGGGGCCCGGGCCGGCGAGATAGTTATTGTTGAAGTAGACGTCGCCGCCGCCCAGGATGGTACCGGACCATTATCGATAGAGCAGATAGAAGAACTTGGCGGGAAAGTGGCGAATCCCGCAAAAACGATCTTTTTCATCGATCACGCCGCACCGAGTCCCCGCAGTGAGCTTTCCAATGCCCACCAGACGATCCGCGCGTTCGCGGCCGCGTCCGGGGCTCAACTTTCAGACATCAATGAGGGCATCATCCATCAGCGGTTGGTCGAAAGCTTTGTCAGCCCGGGCGATGTCGTCGTCGGAGCCGACTCACATACGTGCATGTCAGGCGGCTTGGGCGCTTTCGCCACCGGTATGGGCTCGACCGATATCGCCATAGCTATGGTCTCCGGGAAGACCTGGATGAAGATACCCGAGACCTTTCGCATAGTAGTCGGGGGCGAGTTCCAGCAAGGTGTCGGCGCTAAGGACCTGATCCTATATCTGATCGGCAAGATCGGCGCCGACGGCGCGACTTACAAGGCACTCGAATTCGGCGGGGAAGCTGTCCTGAACATGGACTTACCCGACCGACTCACGATCGCAAATATGACCGTTGAGGCCGGAGCCAAGGCCGGGCTCTTCCCGTCCGATGAAAAGACGCGGCGCTTTCTCGCCTCGTTGGGCCGGGAGGCTGACTGGCAAGAGTTGCGGGCTGATCCGGACGCAGAGTACGAGCGCGTCTATGAGATAGACCTGTCGGCCCTCGAGCCGATGGTGGCCGCACCTCCCACCGTCGACAACACGAAGACAGCCGCAGAAGCCGCCGGGGTCGAGCTCGACCAAGTCTTCATCGGCAGCTGTACCAACGGGCGGATCGAGGAGCTGCGGGTAGCGGCCAAGATCTTACGGGGCCGTGAGAAGCATGCGGGGGTCCGCCTCATCGTCACGCCCGCATCGCGGCAGGTCTATATACAGGCGGCCAAAGAGGGTCTGCTTGAAGACCTGGTCGAAGCGGGAGCGATAATCACCGGTCCGGGCTGCGGAGTCTGTGTCGGTGTCCACGGCGGCATTCTGGGCGACGGAGAAGTCTGCCTGGGAACCTCCAATCGCAATTTTCAGGGCCGCATGGGCAATCCGAAAGCAGAAGTCTATCTTGGCTCTCCGGCAACGGCCGCCGCCAGCGCTTTGGCGGGGAAGATCGTCGACCCGAGGGAGATTTGAGCGCGATGGAAAAATTGAATGGAAAAGTCTGGAAATTCGGCGACGATATCAGCACCGACCACATCGCCCCCGGACGCCTATTTCATTTGCGTACGAACCTGCCTGAGATGGCAAAACACGTGCTGGAGGATGCAGATCCTGAATTCGCGTCCAAGATGTCAGTAGGCGATTTCGTCGTCGGGGCGCGCAATTTCGGCCTCGGTTCGAGCCGCGAGCACGCGCCGCGGATAATCAAATTGGCCGGCGTCAGCGCCGTCTTAGCGAAATCGTTCGCCCGCATCTTTTTTCGCAACGCCATCAACGTCGGTCTGCCGGTGCTCGAATGTGACACCGACCAGATCGACCAAGGCGACGAGCTTGAAGTCGACCTCGGCGCCGGCGTAGTCAAAGATGTGACCAAGGGGATCGAGCTGACGTTTACGCCATTGCCGCCGGCGATGGTCAAGATCCTGACCGACGGCGGCCTAGTAGACCATTACAAGAAACACGGAAGGATAGCAGTAGATGACGTATAAGATCACAATGATCCCCGGGGACGGTATCGGCCCGGAGATCTCTGAAGCCATGCGTATGGTTGTCGATGCTACCGGCGTCGATATTGAGTGGGAGACTCAGATGGCGGGCGCCGAGGTCATGGACGAGTTTGGAACGCCCTTGCCGGAGCAGGTTCTGGAATCGATCCGACGCAATAAAGTGGCCATCAAAGGCCCGATCACGACTCCGGTGGGGACCGGTTTTCGCAGCGTCAATGTCGCGTTACGCAAGGAACTGGACTTATATGCCTGCCTGCGACCCTGCCGTTCCTACGAAGGAGTCAGGTCCCGGTATGAGGATATCGATCTCGTAGTCGTGCGGGAGAACACCGAGGACCTCTATGCGGGCAT
>JAUWIO010000073.1 GCA_030605305.1 Actinomycetes bacterium | reverse complement strand
GAGATATCCGAGATATCGCGTTCGCTCAAGATACTCGGCCGAGAGCTCGGGGTCCCGGTCATCGCTGTTTCACAGCTTTCGCGGGCCGTTGAGAGCCGCACCGATGACAGGCGTCCGCGCCTCTCTGATCTGCGTGAATCCGGAGCCATTGAACAGGATGCGGACATCGTCATGTTCATCTACCGCGACGAGGTGTACCACCCGGATACCGAAGACCAAGGCAAAGCGGAGGTAATAATCAGCAAGCACCGCAACGGTCCGACCGGGATGTTCAAGCTGGCTTTCCTTCAAGAGTACGCCAAGTTTGAAGATCTCGAAGAGCGCTACGACGAGATCTAGGACTCTATCTGAGCGTCTTTTCTTAAGCGGGTCGAGATAACTATCAGGACTAGCACAGCTCCGACCGCTGAGACCGTATCGACCATGACATCGTAAGGGTCGGGCATTCGTCCGGGCGTGAAAGATTGGTGCCATTCATCCGATATCCCGTAAAGCATGGTCAGCGTGACGACGATGAACCCGGCCGACAGCCTGGACATTTCAGTCGTCCCGCGCAGGCCCCGCCACAATAGAGAGGCCAGCAACGAATAGGCGCCGATGTGGAAGACGACCGCCTGCCACTCCGGCCCGCCCGGCCCGGTCTGGGACGAGAGATAGAAGATGATGCTCATCCAAGCCAGAGCCGGCAGCCATAACCAAAGTTTCTTTGCGTTCATGGTTCCGAAGACTATAGGGGCGGGCGCGTAAAAGCAAAAAAATGTAGATGTATTGAGAATCTTCCGGATACGCGGGAAAAGAAAGGCCATGGAGAAACGCGTAGTCATTTACACTGAAACAACGTGCCCATTCTGTCTTCAGGCTAAGGAACATCTGCGGGAGAAGGGCTTCGGATACGATGAGAAAGACGTGCAAGGGGACCCGGAGGTCCGCGAGGAGCTGCTAGACGTCAGCGGCCAACAAGGGGTCCCGGTTATCGTCGTCAATGATGAGGTCGTCGTCGGGTACAATCAGGCGATGCTGGATACTCTGCTTACCGATAATTGACGCTCTTTTATTCTTGACTAAGCCACCCCCGGATTTAATAATAAGATAGCGACAACACAACGAGTTCTTTCCTGATTTCACTAAGGAGTTCTTTTGGACGAGCGACTCAAATCACCGGCGGTGGACTACCTGTTCGAGGCTATTCTGAGCCTCAAAGACGAAGATGAGTGCTATCAGTTTTTTGAGGATGTCTGCACGATCGCTGAACTGAAGTCGATCTCCCAGCGGCTCGATGTCGCCCGCAAGCTCGACGCAGGGGAAAGCTATTCGGTGATCGCCGGGTCCACCGGAGCCAGCACTGCCACGATCAGTCGCGTCAAGCGTTATCTCAGCTACGGGGCCGACGGCTACCGGATCGTCTTAGATCGCACGAAGGTCTAGCGCGTGGCCGACTTTGTCCATCTGCATAACCACTCTGAATTCTCCATGCTCGACGGCGCCTGCCGCCTCGCCGGTCTAGTTTCCCGCGCCCAGGAGCTGAAGATGGGGGCGGTTGCTCTGACCGACCATGGGGTGATGTACGGCTGCGTCGAGTTTTATCAAAAGGCGAAGAAGGCCGGGGTCAAGCCGATCTTGGGTTGCGAGGTCTACGTGGCTCCGGGCAGTCGTTTCGACAAGAATGTCAGCAAGGAATCGGCCAATACGCACTTGACGCTCCTGGCCAAAGACAATGCCGGATACCGGAACCTGATGCACTTGGTCTCCTATGCTTTTCTCGACGGGTTCTATTACAAGCCGCGGGTCGATTGGGAACTGCTGGAGCGGTACCACGAAGGGCTGATCGCCCTTTCCGGGTGCATGTCCGGCCAGATAGCGCGGTCGGTCTTGGCGAATCTCAATGAAGAGGCCAAAACCACGGCGGCGGCCTACTCAAAACTATTTGGCGAGGGCAATTACTACATAGAGATACAGGACCACGGCATCCCCGAGCAGAAGAAGATAAATACCGGGCTGATAGAGATAGCCGATGCTCTCGGTATCGGCCTGGTCGCGTCAAACGACGTTCATTATTTGAAGCGCGAGGACAGTGTGGCCCACGATGTCCTCCTTTGCATACAGACGGGTTCGACCATGGAAGAAGAAGGTCGGATGAAGTTCAGCACCGAAGAGTTCTACATGAAGTCCGGCGAGGAGATGGCTGCCGTCTTTCCCGAGCGGCCGGAGGCTTTGGCCAACAGTCTGGCGATCGCCGAGGCGTGCAATGTAGAACTCGAACTGGGCAAGATACTCCTACCCGAGTGCGAGGTCCCGAAAGGACATACCCTCGAGACGCAGCTCGAATCGCTGTGCCGCGAGGGCCTGGCCGGCCGCTACGATCAGATCGGCCCGGAAATAGAGGAGCGGCTCGTCCATGAACTGGATGTCATCAAGACCACCGGCTTCTCGGGCTATTTTCTGATCGTCTGGGACTTCATCCGTTTTGCTAAAGAAAACGGCATCCGGGTCGGACCCGGCCGCGGGTCGGCCGCCGGCAGCATAGTTGCCTATGCCTTAGGCATCACCAATATCGATCCACTCGAGCACGATCTGCTTTTTGAACGGTTCCTCAATCCCGAGCGGGTGAGCATGCCCGATATCGATATCGACTTTTGCTATGTCCGTCGTGACGAGGTCATCCGCTATGTCGTCGACAAGTATGGAGAAGACAAGGTAGCGCAGATAATCACTTTTAGCACCATGGCGGCCCGGGCGGCCATCCGTGACGCCGGTCGTGTCTTTGCCATCCCCTACGGCGTGGTCGATAAGATAGCCAAGATGGTACCGGAAATACCGGGCACCACCTTGGATACCGCGCTTGCATCGGCTGAGCTCCAAGAGGCCGACGCTACAGACGAAGTGACTCAAAAAGTCATCGATACGCCCAAGGCGCGCGAGGGGATGATCCGCCAGGATTCCATCCACGCCGCCGGCGTCGTCATCGCCAAGGATGCCCTGCCCAACTATATTCCTATCCAAAAGAAGCCGACCACGGAAGTAGTGACCCAAGGGTCGATGGACACGATCACCGACATCGGTCTGTTGAAGATGGATTTCCTTGGCTTGCGGACTCTGACGGTCATCGGTGACGCTTTGGCCGGCATAGAGCGGAACCATGGAGTCAAGATAGACATAGACGAGTTGCCGCTTGACGATGAGAAGACCTACAAGTTGCTCCAGTCCGGCAACACTATCGGCCTCTTTCAGCTAGAGAGTTCCGGCATGCGCGCCTTAGTCCGGGATCTGGAGCCGACCGCCTTCCATGACATAGTGGCCCTGCTGGCCCTCTATCGGCCGGGTCCGCTGCAGTCGGGGATGGTCAAGGACTTCGTCGACTGTAAGCACGGGCGCAAAGAGATAGCGTACCCGCACCCGATGCTCGAATCGTTCCTGAAGGACACCTACGGGATCATCGTCTACCAGGAGCAGGTCATGCGGGTGGCGACGGATATGGCCGGGTTTTCATTAGGTGAGGCCGACATCCTCCGCAAGGCGATGGGCAAGAAGAAACCCGAGGTCCTCGCCGAACAGAAAGAGAAGTTCATCAGCGGCGCCCAAGCCAACGGTATCGAGAAGAAGACGGCGGGAAAGGTCTTCGACCTTGTCAATCATTTCGCCGGGTATGGTTTTAATAAAAGTCATAGCGCCGCGTACGCAGTCGTCTCCTATCAGACCGCGTACTTGAAGGCACATTATCCTCACGAGTTTATGGCCGCTTTGCTGCCCAGCATCATGGACAACAAGGATAAGGTCGCTCTCTATGTCAACGAGTGTCGCCGCCTTGATATCGAAGTCCGCCCGCCCGATGTCAATGAGAGTTTCAGCGAGTTTACCGCGGTCGACTCGCGGATACTCTTCGGTCTGGCCGCCGTGCGCAACGCGGGCAGCGGGGCCATCGAGAAGATCATCGAGGCGCGCGGGGAGCGGCCGTTCGTATCGCTGGTCGATTTTTGCGAGCGGGTCGATAGCGCGTCCCTCAACAAGCGGGCGCTGGAAAGTCTGATCAAAGGCGGGGCATTCGATTCGCTTGGAGCCAGCCGCAAGTTCTTCTTGTCCACCTTCGAGCAGGCGGTCGATGCGGGCAACAAGCGTCGGAAAGAGCTGGAGTCCGGCCAGTTCAGCCTCTTTGGCGGAGGCGGAGCGGACGAAGACCGGGCGACCCCGCAAAAACCGGTGTGGCCGGCGGCGGCCAAAGATGAGCTGGCCAAGCCCGAGATGCTGGCTTTCGAAAAGGAGATGCTCGGTCTCTATGTCAGCGACAACCCCTTGCTGGCGTTTTCCCACGTTCTTTCGGCCCAGACCACGCCCATCAATGTGGCCCGCGAGAAAGCGGACGGCGCGACCGTGACCTTGGGCGGTATGGTCTCTAAGATCAGCCGGAAAGTCACCCGCAAAGGCGACAATATGGCCTTTATCGTCATTGAGGACCTTGAAGGTTCTATCGAGGTCGTGATTTTCCCAAACGTTTTAGACAAGCATCGGGCGATCATCGTCGACGACGCTGTCGTCAAGATAAAAGGACGTCTCGATGTCAAGGAAGGCGAGGTCAAACTGATCGCCCAGAACGTCCAGGCGCTCGAGATGACCGAAAATACTCTTCCCCAGGCTATCTACCTTCAAGTCGGCGGCGATCGCCTCAGCAAGGACCTGATAGCCAAGCTCCAGGGGGTCCTTCGCTCCCATCCGGGCGATGCCGAGGTGTTCTTGCGTCTCAACAAAGGCAAGAAGCTGACCACTCTCAAGTTCTCCGGAGACTTTCGAGTCGCCGGGACGGGACGGATCATCGGCGAACTGAGCGGTCTCCTGGGAGCCGGCTCAGTGACGGTTGCCTGACCAGACCTACCCCCTTGACAATATCCAAGTCCAACGCTTTAATGCGTTAATGTAGTAAAGTTAGGAGGGCACAATCGATTCTAAGCGTGATTTGATGGATCCGGCCGTACCGGAAGGACTTTGGGATATCTTGCCGGCTCGGGCCCAAAAGCGTCGGGCTTTAGAGGGGCGTCTGCGGACGGCCTTTGAGGCGCGCGACTATGGCGAGGTCATCAGCCCTTCATTTGAGTTCTACGATAACTTGGCAGTCGAGACGGGCACGGCGCTTCGGGGGGAGATGGTCCGTTTTATGGGCACCGATGGTCGCCTGTTGGCGTTGCGCCCCGAGATGACCACATCGATCGCCCGGGTCGTGGCCCAACGCCTGGCGCCCGAGGATGAACCGCACCGCCTCTACTACGTCGCCAATGTCTTTCGCGAGCACTCTTCGAAACAAGGACAACCCCGGGAGTTTTGGCAGGCCGGTGTCGAGCGCATCGGCGGCGGCTCCCCCGACGATGATGCCGAGATAGTGTTGCTTTTCATCGAGACCTTATTGGCGGCCGGCCTTCAGGCTTTCAAAGTAGGATTGGGACGGATTGACTTTTTGGGCGGGGTCCTAGCCAAACTCGAGTTGGGCGGCGACGAGAAGGACAGGCTCCGGGCAGCCCTGGCCG
>JAUWIO010000264.1 GCA_030605305.1 Actinomycetes bacterium | reverse complement strand
GCCGCTCGAAATCCTTCTCTCACCACGAACACTCCTTATGAAATATATTTGACTAGGTCGACCAAGCGCGACGAATAGCCCCACTCGTTGTCATACCACGAAAGTATCTTGATCATGTTCCCATTGACCATGGTCGATTGGGCGTCGAAGACCGAAGAGTGAGGGTTCCCGACTACGTCTATTGATACGATCGGATCCTCTGTGTACTCCAGGATGCCCTTCATCGGCCCCTCGGCGGCCTCCTTGATCTTGCTGTTGACCGTCTCGATATCGGTCTCCTTCTCCACCTCGACGACAAGATCCACAATAGATCCATCGGCGACCGGAACGCGCAGGGCCAGACCATCGAGCTTTCCTATCAGTTCCGGAATGACTAAGCAGACGGCCTTGGCCGCGCCTGTCGACGTCGGGATGATGGAGACCCCGGCCGCCCGCGAACGCCGCAGATCCTTGTGTAGGAGGTCGAGGATCTTCTGGTCGTTGGTATAGGCGTGACAGGTGGTCATAAAACCGCGCTTGATGCCGAAGTTATCCATCAAGACTTTGGCCACTGGGGCCAGGCAGTTCGTTGTGCAGGAGGCGTTCGAAATGATCTTATCATCGGGTTTGATATCGTCTTCGTTGACCCCGAGGACTACCGTAACATCAGGGTTCTTAGCCGGCGCGGAGATTATGACTTTCTTGGCTCCGGCCTCCAGGTGCTTCGAGGCATCCTCGCGCTTGACGAAGAGACCGGTGGACTCGATGACTATGTCGACGCCGAGCGCGCCCCAGGGAATCGCGGCCGGATCCCGTTCCGCGAAGACTTTGACCGTCTTACCGTTGACCGTGATCGAATCAGCTCCAGCCGAGATGTCCGCCTGCAACACGCCGTGGATCGAGTCATACTTGAGCAGATGGGCCAGCCCCTCCGGCGTCGCCAGATCGTTTACGGCTACTATCTCCACGTCATCGTCTGGTAACGCGGCCCGGAAGACGTTCCTTCCTATGCGCCCGAAACCATTCACTCCAACCTTGATCGTCATTTAGCCTCCCTGTTGCTCACTACTACACTATAATTTGGCCGCATACGCCTGCAGCCGACTGATCCGATGGTACGCGGCCGATTTCGTCAGTTTCGGCTGACAAGCTTCCCCCAGCTCGACCAGGTTCGCTTGCGGGTTAGACAGCCGAGCTTCGGCTATCTCCTGCAGGGCCAAGGGGAGCTTGGCCAGCCCCACCATGGCCTCTATCTTTCCAATGTCGCGTATCTGCTCTAACGCCGCCTTGACGGCTTTGTTGAGATTGGCCGTATCGCAATTGACCAGACGGTTGACGGTCGAGCGGACTCCCTTGACCGTACGCATGTCTTCCCAAGCCAATGTGGCCGAGTAGGCACCGATGAGAGCGAGAGAGTCCACGATAGCTTGCGCTTGTTTTAAGTATAACGTGTACCGGTTCTGTTTTTCTATCACTCTGGCTCGAATCTCGAAGCGATTAAAAACGTCTTGAGCCGTCATGGCCAATTGATAGCTCTCCATCACCAATTCGAGGTGATACTGCCCGCGCGGATGGGAGACAAAACCCCCTCCCAAGAAGAGTCCGCGAGCAAAAGAGGCGGCGCAACAATCGGATTTAATCAACCTCCCCGGTATTTCCGCTCTCAGATTAAGTGAGTCGTCGAGAACCCCCAGTTCATTAAGGACCTGCGCCAGTCCGGGGCGCTCATCGATGTATAGCAGGTAGTTATTGGCCCGGCTCAACCGCGACCGGCGCACCGATATCTCGCCGCTGACATCGAAAAGGTCAGAAAAGAAACGCAGGCTCTTTCGGGTCACCGCCGCATTCTCTGACGATAAATGGAGCGAGCAACGGCCGGCGCCGTGAAGATGAAGGCGCCCGTCGACGCGGACTAGAGCGGCTAGCTCAGCCGTACGGCAGCACCGCTTACCCGGCCAGTGATGGGCCAGCTCGTCCTTAACCTGATGTGAAAAAGATGC
>JAUWIO010000261.1 GCA_030605305.1 Actinomycetes bacterium | reverse complement strand
CCAGCCCCCGCAGTCTGTCGCTTTCTTCGCCGCCCCCGACGATCTTGAGGCGAAGCGCCGGGAACTCTTGGCTGGCCTCACTAAAGGCCGCCAAGGCTAGATCGATCCCCTTGACCGGATGGAGGCGTCCGACCATAAGTAAATACGGGTCGTCCGAAGCCGCCTCGCGGTCGTGACTGCTCCCTGCCTCACCGACCGGAGTGCTTAAGAAATTGGGCACGGTAAAGACGCGTTGCGCGGCTGAGCCGGCGGCCCGGGCCGGCTCGACCATCGAGGAACTGACAACTGTATGCGCATCGACCCGGCCTAATGTCCATCTGGTGATGAAGGCGAGGAGCGGGTTGAGTCGTGAGCCGTAGCCGATCGAGCGCACGGTCAGGATATCGCGTCCGTGAGATGTAACGACCACCTTCGCGCCAAATCGCTTGGCCATCAAGGCGAGAGTTCCGCCGGGCCAGACGTTGTGAGCGTGGACGATATCGAACCGCTCGCGGTCGAGAAGCCGGCGCCAGGCCATGACCCCGATACCAAAGGTGGGAACGGTCCGCCCGAAACAGCGTTCGACCTGATAGCCGGGCGTCGGGGACGGACCGTCAAGATCGCCGTAGTCCGGGCAAGCGACAATGACTTGGTTGCCGTGCTCGGCCAGCCCGGCCGCGAGCTGATCGACGACGATCTGCATACCGCCCAGTTTGGGCAGGAAAGATTCGGTGACGTGACAAATATTCAGAGTGCTTTGACTCATCAGCGCCCCGGCTTGACCGCCACGCACATGAGACTGGGCTGGGCCGCGCTCGGCAGCCAGCCGATAGGCGCCATGCGTAAGATCGGTTTTGCAAAGCGCGCGAGAGGCCCAAGCTTGATGAGCGCCTTGTCTATCTGGTAGGCCGGCAACCGGTCCATCCGCACAAACCTGACACTGAACCCTTCTGAAACCAACAGGCTTCGAAGTTCCCCGGCGGACATCACTGAAGGATGCCATCGGGCCACCTCGGGATTCTTTCGATAATAATAGTCATGGAGGACCCGGTTGGGTGTCTTGACGAAATAAGTGCCGCGCGCGCGCAAGACCCGATAGACCTCTCGCACGTGCGATTGCGGATCGGCCAGGTGCTCTATAAGCTCGACCGCCACCACCCCATCGAAAACGGCGTCGGGAAAACTCATATCGGTCGCGTCGAGGGGCTGGAAGTCTACCCCCGGATAGCTCTGCGCTGCCTTCTCTAAGGCGGTCTCGCTAAAATCCGTCGCCGTCACATCGAAACCGAGCCCGAAGAGTTTGGCGGCGGTGTGCCCGCCCCCGCACCCGACCTCCAACACCTTAGCGCCGGGATCGAGTCCGGTTTTTATTGCCGTGACCAATTCCCCGACCAGGCTGTGGTCGGAATGGAGATACGAGGCGGAGTCCGAGAGATTTCGATCATGGCCTGAAGCGTAATCCCCGCTTTTGGCAACTTTCGGCTTTTCTTTGATCCCGCCCATTTATAACCCTTCCCCGGCCCGTGAGACTCGCTCATAGGTCTCGATGTAGCGCGACGCTACCGCCGGCCACGAAAACTCCTGGGCCGTCTTTTGGCTACGGACCGCGCAAGCCCGGAGCTCCGCACGATCACACCCAAGCTCAATAACGGCATCGGCAATAGAGCTGGAGTCGCCCGCGGAAACTATGCGCCCATTACGCCGAAACAACTCTCGTGTCCCGCCGGTGTCCGTAACTACTACCGCCAACCCCGCCGCCATGGCTTCGAGTAGAGAGTTCGACATCCCCTCGTAGTGCGACGGCAAGACAAAGATATCTGCCCCATCATATAGTTTTGGCAAGCGATCGTGCTCGACAAAACCGAGCCACTCGATGTTGCCGGCTACCCCTAGACGCTGTGCTTGGGCTTTCAATTCCGGCTCCAGGTTGCCCTCGCCGACCACAGTCAACCTGACATCGCCCAAAGCAGCTTTTATCACCGGTAGAGCCTCTATCAGATCACCGACACCCTTACGAGCTATCAGGCGGCAAACACTTATCAAGTGAAGCGTGCCGCCGT
>JAUWIO010000127.1 GCA_030605305.1 Actinomycetes bacterium | reverse complement strand
CTTTAACGACCGCGACAAGCGGGTAGCCGGACACCTCGTCGGCCTGTCCGGGCAGGCGCTGGAGACCCTCGATCTCTACTACCGCGAACATCATATCGCCCAGACATTACAGCGTAGCCACTTCCCTGACATCGACACTCAATTCGATGACTGGGAAGTCGCCTATCGTTATAAAGTGTGTATGGCGGAAGCGATGCTCGGAGGCGACTTCTACGACCTCTTTCCCATCCCGGGCGGGCGCCGGGCCGTCGTCGTTGCCGATGTGTCCGGAAAAGGGATTCAGGCCGCGTCACAGACCGCGATGATCAAGCACACTATCCGCGGCTACGCACTCGAGGACCCGGATCCGGCGTCGGTCATGCGCCGCACGAATGAAGCCTTCTTCGCCTACGCGGGCACCAGCCACTTCGTCACTGTCTTTCTCGGCATCATCGATCCGGCCACGAACACCCTTACGTACTGTAGCGCCGGCCATCCGCCGGCCATCTTCTTTTCAAACCAGCTCAAGCAGGTGACGCCGATCGTCGACGTCAATCTCCCTATCGGGGCCTGGGATAAAAACACGCCCTTCACTGCCAAGACAGTCGTCTTCTCTCCGTGGGATGCTCTTTTAGTCTATACCGACGGCTTGACCGACTGCCGTCGAGACGGTCGCCGCGACGGGGAGATGTTCGGTGAGGCTAATCTAGCCAATCTATTCCTGGACTGCGTCCACCTGAGCGTGGAGGCCGCCGCCGACCATGTGCTGGAACGGGTAATCAAGTACAGCCGGGGACGTATGCGTGACGATATTGCTTTCTTCGTTATCCGCCTACTCGAGCGTGACCGGAGTGGGCCCCAGCCCGAAAAGAGCTTCTCACCAACGGTCCACTGAGGATCTTATGAAAACCCAACCGGCGGGCGTAGACCGCCAGGCCCATGAATTCGTTCGGATGCCAATATCGAGCGACGGGTAGATGCCCCAAAGATGGCGGCAGGTACTGACCGATCGTGACACTATCGACCCCGGCCTGACGGACATCCTTTAAGACCTGGCGTATCTCGGCCCGGCTCTCACCCAGACCCACCAGAAGACCTGTCTTCGTGGCCGCACCCGCGTCGCTGAGGCGGCGCAAGACCGATATCGAGCGCTCGTAGTCGGCCTGTGGACGCGCTTCATGAAAAAGACGCGGAACAGTCTCGATATTGTGACCGATGACATCGGGCTTGGCGGCGATCAGCGTGTCCAGCGCCTCGTCAGCCCCCTGAAAATCCGGCACGAGTAGCTCGATCCGGCATTGTGGCGCGCTCTCCCGAATACAGGCGGTGACGGCCGCGAAAACAGCGGCTCCGCCATCGGCCAGGTCATCACGAGTGACAGAAGTAATGACCACATGTCCCAATCCCAGCTCGAAAACGGCTCGGCCTATGCGCGCCGGCTCGTCTGGCTCAAGCGGCTCGGGCGGTCCGGCGGCGATTCGGCAATACCGGCAGGCCCGGGTGCAGTTCGACCCCATGATGAGAAATGTAGCCTCGTGCCTTGACCAGCAATCCCAGCGGTTCGGGCAGGCAGACTCCGCGCAGACGGTCTTTAGTCCGCTCGCTTCAAGGACGGCTTCGGTCTGCTCGAAGCCTGGGCTGGATATGACCTTTACCCTTAACCATGATGGGCGCTCAGGCATGGTCTTCATAACATCACCGACCGCATCGAAGGCGCTTTTTGGAGGGTGGCGCGATCAACAGCCCGCACCGGCAAAGCACTCTTGAAATGCTCGATAAAAAGATCGCCGACTACTCTGGCAGACGGTGCCGATCCCAGCTCACGCGCGATGGAGGTGACTCCTTTTTCACGCAATCCACACTGGGCTATCAGATCATACGCCGACAAGTCCGGATCGATATTTATTGCCAGACCGTGACTGGTCACCCAACCTCTCGCCCGGATACCTATAGCGGCGATCTTGTGCTCACCGACCCAGACACCGGTCAGACCCTCAGATCTTTGGCCGGCGATTCCAAGATCGGCTAAGACGCCAAGTGTAGCTGTCTCGAGGCCGCGGACGTATGCATGTAGGTCCGGGTTGCCGCTGATGTCGATGATAGGATAGATCGTCAGCTGGCCCGGCCCATGATAGGCTGCGCCGCCGCCGCGATCCACCTCCAGAAAGTCGATGCCGCGGGCCCGCAGCTCGTTCAGATCGACCAGGATCTGATCTCGCGACCCGCCCGTCCCGATAGTGACTATGGGTTCGAGCTCCATCATCAACAGATATTCGGCGATCTCCCGGCCTCGCCGTTTCGCCGCGACCAGCGACTTTTGCAGCTCATCCGCGAGCGCGAATGGAACACGCCCGAGTCTCTTGACGTTCAACTCAATCAAGGAGCTCATCGCCAAAGTCAGCCGCCTCCAACCTGACCCTTACATCTGAAAGGAACTGCGCCGCCACTGCGCCGTCGTTGACCCGATGATCGTAAGAGAGACTGAGATTAGCGACATGGTGGATCGCGATCGCATCGCCTACCACTACCGGCTTCCTGACAATCGCGTCGAAGCTAAGGATCGCTACTTCCGGAGGGTTGATTATCGGCGTCTGCATGACCGAACCGAATGAGCCCGGCGCTGTGATCGTAAAGCTTCCGCCGGTGACATCATCGGGAGAAAGCCGTCCGGAGCGGGCCTTTTCCGCCAGCTCCCCGATGGCCCGCGCCAACCCGAGAATGCTTAGATCCTCGGCGTCTTTAATAACCGGCACGATCAGACCATCCGGTAAGGATACGGCTATGCCAAGGTTCACATACCTCTTGATGATCAGGTCGTCTCCATCAAGCTCGGCATTGAGGCGCTCCCATCGCCCAAGGGCCTCTACGACTACGCGGGCCAGAAACGGCAGGTAAGTCAGCTTGAAACCATGCCGGGCATTGACTTCTTTCTTATGCGCTTCCCTTAAGTTGACGATTCTTTCCATATCGACTTCGACCATCGCGGTCACATGCGCCGCCGTCCGGATACTCTTTAACATACGTTCGGCGATCACTTTACGCATGTTGCTAAGCGGGACTATCTCCTCGCGGGAAGACTGCGCTCTTTTGGCTCCGTTCGCCTCAAGGTACTTGGTAACATCCTTTTTGGTGACGCGCCCGCCGCGGCCGGTTCCAGGGATCTTCGACAAATCCAGACCCTTTTCACCGGCGAGTTTCCTGACTATGGGTGTCACTACCCCGGACGAATCAGTACTGTCGCGCGGCTCATCCTTGACGCTCGGCTCGGCGCTCTCAGGCTTCGTCGGTGTCGACGACGGCTCATCAGCGCTCTGTGATTCGCCGATAGTCGCCAACTCCGTGCCCACCTCGCAAGTCTCGCCGGCGGGAACTAATATCTTCTTGATCTGCCCCGCAAACGGCGAGGGTATCTCAGTGTCGACCTTATCGGTTGAGATCTCGACGATCATCTCATCGCGCTCGACGGTCTCCCCTTCTTGTTTCAACCACTTAAGCACTTTCCCTTCGGTGACCGTCTCACCGAGGCGCGGCATACTCAATGTGCCCATCAGTCCTCACCTGCCCTTCCATCCATCAGTATTCGGCCAATTCTTTAGCGGCGGCGGCTATCTCCGCGATCCGCGGCAGATACTCATCCTCCAGCGGCGGGCTGTATGGTACCGGTGTGTCCGGCGGCGCTATCCTCCCGATCGGGCCGTCCAGATAGTCGAAAGCACCTTCGCTGATCGTCGCCACTAGTTCAGCGCTCACTCCGTATGAATAGCTGTCCTCGACCACCACCAGGGCTTTGCCGGTCTTCTTGACGCTCGCAACGACCGTCTCGCGATCGAGAGGAAGGATCGTTCGAAGATCGATTATCTCAGCGGAAATGCCCGCCGAAGCCAGCTCCTTGGCGGCGGCGACCACCTGGTGGTACATGGCGCCATACGTAACGATCGTCAGGTCTTCGCCGACCTGCTTGACCTCTGCCTGACCCAGCGGTATCTCATACGGCCCGTCAGGTATCTGCTCTTTGATCCGCCTGTAGAGCAGCTTGTGCTCGAAGTAGATGACCGGATTAGGATCCAAGACAGCCGCCCTCAAGAGCCCCTTCGCGTCGTACGGTGTCGCGGGCACCACTACCTTCAGG
>JAUWIO010000221.1 GCA_030605305.1 Actinomycetes bacterium | reverse complement strand
GGGCTTCTTTGAGCTGCTCTTTCAGCCGCCAACCCCGGTGGTCCGCTCCCAGGAAGACCTTCTTCGCCATTATTGTTCCCTCTTGCCCGGCAAACGCTTAAGCGTCTGGGTGGGCCTCGTCTTTATGTTTTTGTAGATCGTCGACATCCATCTGACACATAGGACATTTTGGCATCCTGCTCACCCCCTGAGAAGTACACTTACCCGACAACGAGGTCAGTAAAGCGCCAGCGCCCTCTAAGCGAATAATGAAGGACTGGGCGGATAAGAACAATACCGGCCCCTCAGGCAGCGCTCAGGCCTTGCCGTTTTTCGTCTAGTAGACCAAGCAGTTGCCGATATGAGGCGCTGAATTTCTCAATACCCTCTTCGAGCAGCCCATCATAGACGGCCCCCAGATCGATACCAAAACCTTGAGCGGCCCTCAGCTGCGCGTCGATCTCTTCAAGATGGCGACCGAGCGTCGGTTCGACGCGGCCGTGATCGGCGAAAGCCCTCAGTGTCGCCAGCGGCATCGTATTGACGGTCTCCGGACCGATGAGTTCCTCAATATATTTGACATCGGAATAGGTCGGATCTTTAGTCCCCGTGCTGGCCCACAATAGGCGCTGGGGTCTGGCTCCGAGCTCGCTCAATCTCTGCCAGCGTTCGCCGGCATAAAGGCTGCGGTTGACCCGATACGCCTCCCGCCCGGTAGCGACCCCAAGTCGCCCCCGCAGTTCAAGCAGGCGCACGCTGTCGGGCCCGCCCGGATCTTCGATGAGAAGTGAGTCGATCAGCTTATCGACGGCTGCGTCGATACGGCTGATAAAGAAACTGGCTACTGAACTGATCGAATCGATCGGTTTTCCGGCGGCGGCCCGGTCCTCGAGGCCCGACATGAAAGCCTCAGCGACCGCGCCATACTGGACAGGCGAGAAGATCAGCGTGACATTGACGTTGAAGCCCGCGGCGATCAGTTCCCGGACAGCCCCTAGGCCTTCCGTGGTGCCCGGAACTTTGATCATCAGATTCGGTTGGGATCGGGCTTCGCTAGCCAGCTCGATCGCCTCGCGCACGGTGGCGGCGCCATCCCTGGCCCGCTCGGGAGAGACCTCGACGGAAACGAAGCCGTCAGCGCCGCCGCTGAGTTCATAAAGCGGATAGAGGGCTTTGCAGGCCTCTACGACATCATCGAGGATCAAGTGATGATAAAGCTCTTGCGTATCTGTGCCTTCCTGGGCCAACCGACGGATATCATCGTCATAATCGGCGCTGCCGGAAACAGCTTTCTCAAAGATTGTCGGGTTGGTCGTCAGCCCGCAAACGCAGTCATCGTCGATCATTTCCTGGAGTCGGCCCGAGCGCACCAATTCCCTGGTTATAAAGTCCAGCCAGACGCTCTGTCCGACCGACCTCAAGCGGCAAAGCCCATTGTCGCCCATTGTCCCTCCCCCACCCTTCACGGGTGTCTCTCAGTCAGTGTAACGAGATGTTTCCCTAAAGGCGGGGGCGGCACTCACGTGCGGTTCTAAATGGAAGCGAGGCGCGGCTGTGCGTATTGGGGACCGTACAAGCGTCGGATATCTCCGCGCCCCGAGAAATCGTCGCGACACAATCCGATGAATGCGCTAACGACGGCCGGGTCATATCTACCCCCGCTGTTCTGCTTCAGACTCACGAGGGCGTCCTCGATCGAAACGCCCTCCCGGTAGGGGCGATTGCTGGTGATGGCGGCGAACGAGTCGGCAACGGCCACGATGCGTGCCCCAAGCGGGATCTGCTCACCTGTGAAGCCGTCCGGATACCCGGTCCCATCGAAGTTCTCGTGATGGCCGCGGATGATCGGGGCCAGATTCGCCAAAAGCGTTACAGCTGAAACTATCTGCGCCCCGACGACCGGATGCTGTTTTACCTTCTCCCATTCGTCGGTGGTCAGCGCCCCGGCCTTTTCCATGATCGTCTCGGGGGTCCCGATCTTGCCGATGTCGTGGAGAATGGCGGCCGGCCCCAGGATAGCCAAGTCCTCTTCTCGCAACCCGAGCCGACGCGCGATCGCCAGGCTCAGATAGCGGGTGCGTTGCGAGTGCCCGCTCGTGTAGGAGCAGCGGTCTTCGACCGCCGCCGCCAGAGCCCGCAGCGTGCCGAGATAGTTATCTTCGAGCTCACCTAGTGAATCCGCTCGCTCATCGGCCAGACGGCGGAGATCAGTGTTTTGAATATCGACGGTCCGCGCCGCCTGGGCCACGATTCTTGACAGCGCAAACCACAAAACGACCAGGCTCGCGCAGAGCACGGCGACGACGTATGTATTTATCTGCTCTGTCCGCTCGTAAACCTTTGTCAAGTCGCAAGACGTCTCTAGGATGCCGACGACCTCGCCGCCTAGCTTTATCGGTGCATCGATCAGCAGATATGGCGCTCTTCCCTTGCCAGGTGCAAAGGCTTTATCGTCGGAGGCTCGCGGCTTGACCACTTTGCTGACTACCTGGCCCGACAGGATCGAGCTCAAGTCTTTTGTGGCAGCCGGCTGCTTCCCGATTTCCGAGCCAACATTACTATATAGGATCCGACCGTCGGGCCTTAGCACCTTTATGGCATCAAAATGCTGGGCCGGAGTCGCCCGCACCATCGCT
>JAUWIO010000130.1 GCA_030605305.1 Actinomycetes bacterium | reverse complement strand
TCAGAGACGAAGACAGCGATAGGTAGGTCCGTGAGTAATTAGTGCGGGAGTGGGCGGCGACATAGAAACCGCGTTCCTTCAAATCACCGATGAACCGGCTATTGTCGAAATCGAGGACCCGGCTTAGTTCGCGGGCGCTGGCATACCTGTCAAAGACAAGATAATAAATGTCCGGTTTCGCGGTCGCTGAAGATTCTGCCGACTCCCGTGATATCCGGTTATCCGGCTTTGCGGGAGCAATAGCCGCATCGGCCCCGCTCAGTTCGTATTTGCCTATTATTGCTGTTGGTGTGATCAACATGAATACGGCGATCATGTTGAGAACTCGGCTGATGGCGCGAAGATCTCGATCGGTCCTGGCTATACCGATCATCCCGAAAACACCGATCAATGCCCAGGCTGACAGTATGCCCAGCGCCGTGTTGTCGATTCGCGACGGCTCTGGGCTCCCTAAGGCATTGCATGCGTGTCCATAGGAGAAGAAGAGAGCCAGCAAGAGAGTGGTAGCCAAGGCGCCCTTGTGCGCATCTCTCAACACCAGGACCAGCATGATGAAGATGAACGCGGCTGCGATGATCGATAAGCCGGCCGGTTTTAGGGCGGCTGCGGACGTGGTTTCCGACATATTTGCCGACAATATCGAGAGTACTGGAAAGAGTGCGAATAGCAGAGGGTAGATGATCAGCTGACGGTTTTTTTCGGCCCTGTCCATATCGCTTTTTAATTCATCCCCGGCTGGGCCGCCGGCAAAACGGTTGTCAGGCATTTTGATCGATAAAAGGCTCTAGCCCGGACCTCGTACCGGCGCCGGTTCTTCAAGTTTCGATACCGGTTTTTCAGTGGGCGCAGAGCTAAGCA
This sequence comes from Actinomycetes bacterium, assembly GCA_030605305.1. Taxonomy (GTDB): domain Bacteria; phylum Actinomycetota; class Aquicultoria; order CAJVYJ01; family JAUVQD01; genus DAOUYN01. Next base: position 3,103 of record JAUWIO010000130.1, on the reverse strand, counting down.
CTAGATACAATAGCGGTACGGTCAGGTACGTCAGGATCAACTGAGCGGCCACTGAGCCGGTATCGTTCACGGCGTAAACTATCAACGCGCACCAAAGTAGGACTAAAAATCCCCTTGATACAGCACCGAAATCTTCGCCGAGCCAACCGAGTCCGCGACGGCGGCCGATCTTCAGGATCAGCATCAACCCTAATATTGCCGCGACCATCAAGACCGCCACCAACATATTGTATGAAAAGCTGCCCCGCAGATTCATCTCCAGCTTGCGCGAGATGATATCCATCACTGCCGAACCGCCCTGTTTCCCGATGACCGCCATCGCCTTACCGGCATGAGAGGTATTTTGAGTATTGGGGAGATCAAACCTTAGGACGGCCGGGACGAAGAACAGAAAGGCTGCAAATTTCGGAGCGATCGCGGAGAAATTGAGCCTTGACCGTCCGCAGACATGCAAGAAGACCATGGCCGTTGCGGTGATAGCTATCAAGCCGCCGACATTAGCGCCGAGGCGTGGGTGCCCGACGATCAAAGCTACAAAGAGGATCGCCGCCGTCCCGGACCATAACCAATAGCGGCTCTTCTCTTTAAACAGCTCCATCGCGCCCGCAAATGCGAAGACGGTCGTCGCCACTAGTACTCCCATCAAAGTATTGCCCACACCGTAAAACCGGCCGCCGGAGATGATGTCGGAACCGAAGAAAGAGCGGTCGGCTAGGGCGGCGCCGGTGGCCGTATCCAGAGCTATTGTCAGCGCCGTAATGGAGGCTATCAGCACCAGGGGAGCGAGCGGCTGTTTTCGAAAGAACAGATAGATCGCGGCCGACGGTACTACGGCAAGAGCGAGCAGTGAGCCCACGGACACCAGTGTGTTCGTCTCGTTCAGCGGAAACTGCAGGAACGCCGCGAGTGGTATCGTCAACAATGCGAGCAGAAATATCCGGAGACCGGCGGTAGCGGCCGGACCCAAAGGACGCCCGCGCCTGGCCAGGAAGATGGCTGCCAGCGCCAGCACCAGGCCCAGGACCCGCACAAAGGAAAACGCCACTAGGAACGGGGTCCTTAACTGCCTGATGGCGTAAATCCCGCTGTACCGCTGATTTAGAGAGTCAAGGACGCTTTCGTCCGCCGCCGGACTAGTCCGCATGACGTTCCCGGCCCTCACCCCCGGGACCGGCACCCCCAGGTAAGCGAGGACCGTCGGGGCTACATCCATGTTCCCGACGACTCCCTCTCTTCTCGTTGTGTCCGATATCAGCATCCCTTGGCCGGCCCCGCTGCCCACTATCGGGACCAGCGTGTCGCGGCCGCGCTCCGGGTCTTTCTTGAGCTGCGGCGCTGTGATGATCAGCATCGTTCGGTCCATCGGCAACCGTCTCGCCAGCTCCCCGATGAAAAGGTCCGCCGCCTGCAGGGCTTTCTCGTGTTCGCTGAGGAAGACAGTTTTGAGCATGAGCGACCGTTGGTTGTTGATACGTGAAGTGTCACCGAATTCGACGGCTGTGAAATCTGCCTTCGAGACCATCTCCAGTGTTGCTTTGACAAGTTTTTCACGGTCCGACCTTAACCCTCCGGGCACGGACTTATCGACACGCGTCATGTTTGTCGAGACATCGCCATAGTCAGTTCGGCCGCTGAAATCCATGGTGACCAGAGTGATCTCGCGGCGAGCCTGCGTCAGTGTGTCGGTGTTCCCGACGACGGCCGTTTTGAGGCCGGCTTGTTTGAGCGACTCACCAAGTAAACCCGGGATGATGTTGCGACGGGATTTGGCGCTCTTGGCGCCGGCGACGTAGATGCCGAGGTTAACGACTGATTCTTTCGGCGGGCGCGCGCCCGTGCCCTGAAATACGATATCGCTGCCGCTCAGCAATCCACCGAAATATCGCTCGGGCAGGTTTTCAGAGGCATTGAAGCCCAGCTTGCCGAAGGCGCCGGCATTCGCTCTGGCCCCGGCGCCGAGACTGAGATAAAAGTTCCCCACCTCTGAGCCATTAGTCGCCCGGGCGTTCATCAGGGCAGCTCCGCCATCTCTTGCCAGGCCGGCGATGTTTGTTCTTTTGTCGGTCAGCAGGTCCTGGATCGAGATCTTATTGATGACGACCAATACGACCTTTTTTTGAGCAGCGGCCGGGGCGGCCAGGGCCGTTGAAGACTGGAAAAGCAAGGTCATGAATACGAGTAGCGATAGTGCGGCGTACGTGCGCCTTGAAAGGGGAGACTGCATCATATCTCCATCAGTTTCCTGTTCGGACAAGCATCAACGGTCAGGATAGCAGATAAGGGGGCTCGTAGAACAGTTTTTCCAGGCAAGCTCTCGGGTAGAACATTGGCATGGGCATGCGCCGGCTCATACAGGTATCGATGTGCCTCGCCTTCTTCTTGATCGGGCTCTTTGCCGGTGAGGCAGGCGCTTCTCCGGCGAAGAGTGTTGTTCTAGTTTTGATAGACAAAGTCACCTGGTCGGAGTTGGCTGATATCAGACCTATGTATCTCTCGCGGGCAGCACGCCTGGGCGCGGTCGGGATCATGAGCAACAAGACAGCCTCGACTCAGGTCGACAGCGCTTCCGCGTACCTCACTATCGGCACCGGCCAGCGGAGCATCGGAGGCCCGGACGCGGGGCTACCGGTCAACCGCGCCAGGGCCGAGCGGATCGGCCGGGCAAATCAAGCCTCTCCCTATCGGGCCGAGGGCGGTTTATTGGCGAGACGGCTCCGGGCGGTCGGACTCGAGACGACCGTCATCGGGAACGCCGACGTTCTCTCTGCCGCCGGAGCCTACGAATACGGGCGCGAGGTCGAACTGATCGGCATGGACCGCTCGGGTCGGGTGCTGGCGCCCCTGTCCCGTCGGGCGGCAGCCGGCAACGGATCGATCGATCAGCGGACCGTAGTGACCGAATTGGACAGGGCGATGCGCCAACCGGGGTTGATTGTGATCGAGACCGGCGATACCCGCAGGGCAGACCGCCCGGGCGCCCCTGGCGGAGCTGAAGGACAGGCGGAGCGAAAGCGTCAGGCCATCATAGCGGCGGATGCGTTGATCGGGGTCGTCCTCTCGCGGATAGATACCGAGCGTGATCTGCTTCTGATCGTTTCCCCCT
>JAUWIO010000102.1 GCA_030605305.1 Actinomycetes bacterium | reverse complement strand
GATTTTAGGCAGTTGCTGGATGCCCTCAAGACTTCAGTTGACGAAGGCGACATTGCCCTGGCGATTGGCAATCGACGAATCTTACTACGCGGCCCAGATAATGATCTTATGAGATTGGGGGGTCATGCTGAAGCCGGCCAATTCATATGGCTAGCTGAGGGCACGTCTAGGAAAGACTATATCTTTTTATCCGCTTCAAGCCGCACGCTCGTCAAGTGAACCTAGGCAGTGCGGCGCTTGCCCCGACCATTGCCGATAGCTTGATAAAATGAAAGAATGGCCTAACAAATCGCTCCACCAGACACTCACTCGGCTGGACCCCGTGAGCGCAGGTAAGCTCTGACGTTATGCGAAACAATACAAATCCCAGAACATAATAACGTTTGACAATAATAACGCGCCACAATACTATTAATGCATGATAAAGAGCTGGCGCCGTAAGGATACTGAGAAGATCTTTGAACGGTAGTTTGTAAAGAGATTCCCGGAAGACTTACAGCGGTTGGCTTACCGAAAGCTCATGTTGTTGGACTCAGCGGAGAAATTGGGCGATCTAAAGGTGCCACCGGGAAACCGACTTGAGAGACTATCCGGAAAGCGAAAAGGACAACACAGTATTCGGATCAATGATCAGTGGCGCGTTTGTTTTGGGTGGGACGCCGGTGATGCTTACGATGTTGAGATTACTGACTATCACTAGGAGGACGCTATGGGTACTTTGAAGATTGAGCCAATTCATCCAGGAGAGGTTTTGTTTGAGGAATTCCTCAAACCGATGAAGATCAGCCAATACCGGTTGGCTAAGGATATTAGCGTACCAGCGCGCCGCATAAATGAAATCGTTCATGGGACTCGTTCAATTAGCACAGATACGGCGCTCAGATTAGCGAGGTATTTCGGGCTTTCTGAACGCTTCTGGCTAAATCTTCAAACGCATTACGACATCGAGATCCAAAAAGATAAACTCAACGGCCGCCTCGAAGAAGAGGTAATAATCCGTGAAACAAACAGGAAGAGTGCATAACAAATCGCTCCACCGAGCGTTGTAAAAGGTGGAACTCAAGCTGATGGAAAAGATAGAGCTACCAAAACCAATAGTTGACCTGATCGAGAAATACCAAAGCGGTGGCGCCTCGAAAGACGACTGTATCGCCTGCGCTTCAAGTTGTTGCAGCCAAGGGGGATTCGCAATACTTGAAAACGTGGTCATGATCTATGAGCTCTACACACATGGCGGTCTGAAAAGAACCGACTTTGAGTATGAATCTAATTTGAGTTTTGAGGCGTTTGTCAAAAAATACTTTGATATATGGGAAGTCAAAGTTAACGGCTTCGGCAAGAGAAAGACGCTTACCACATTCCACATGAAGTCGATCTCAAGCGACGGAAACCTTATATCTATTCCTGGAGCCCGTGACTATTATCAAATGAGAGCTGAGTTGTTTCATGTCAATCCGTGGCTTAACAAGGGGTGCGTATTTCTCAGCAAGAAAATCGACAACTGGCCCCGGGACGACAAGGTCCAAGATAGGCAGTGTCTTTTGCACGGCACTGAAAGCCTCGAATACGTGAGCGCAAAACCAGTTGACTGCATTTTTTATACGTGTGTAGACGCGTTGCAGGCCAAGGCCCCAACTAGACAAGAAACTCAGAGCTTTTTAGCGCTGCTCGCCAAACATTTCCCCGATAGCAAAAAGAGGTTTGACTAAGCCGCCCGCCGCTGTTGCGGCGACTCGAAATTTCTCAGGTTGTCCGCTAGTTGGGCCAGTCGGGCGTCGGCACGGGCATTGATCGTCTCCGGCTCCCAGGAACCGTCGGGCTGGCGTCCTCCGGCCGGGACCCCTGTCAGGACCTTAAGACCTTCGTCGATCGTATCTACGGCCCATAGGTGAAATTCTCCGGTTTCGAGTGCTTTTGCCACGTCCTCGCGGACAGCGAGGTTCTTGAGGTTGCGCCGCGGTATCAAGACCCCCTGGTCACCCGTGAGCCCCTTTACTTTACAGACATCATAGAAGCCTTCGATCTTGCGGTTGACCGCGCCGATGGGCTGGATCTCGCCTTGCTGGTTGACCGAGCCGGTGACGGCGATGCTTTGCCGAAGCGGTACGCCCGAGAGGCTCGAAAGGAGCGCGTAGAGTTCGGTGCTCGAAGCGCTGTCGCCTTCGATCATGCCGTATGACTGCTCGAAGCCGATGGTGGCGTTCATCGCCAGCGGCTTGTCTGCGGCAAACCTGGCGCCCAGATATCCCGAGAGGATGAAAACCGCCTTATCATGTATTTGCCCGCTCAACTTCGACTCGCGTTCGATATTGATGACCCCGGCCTTGCCGACGTAGACCTTGGAGGTTATCCGCGAGGGTTTGCCGATGACGTAGTCACCCATGGAAATGACCGCCAGTCCATTGACCTGACCGACGGTTGAGCCCTCAGTATCGACCAGGATACTCCCGTCTTCAAACATCTCGTGGATCCGTTCCTCCAGGAGGTTTGACCGCTGCGTCCGCTCATCGACGGCCCGCTGGACGTCGTCTCCGGAGACAAAGGAGTCGCCGTTTGTCGAGGCCCAGTAGCTGGCCTCGCTGATTAAATCGTGGATATCGATGACCCTGGTCGATAGCTTCTTTTGGTCTTCGGCCAGGCGCACTCCGTACTCGACGATACGCGCGACCCCGCTCGGATCGTAATGTATTAGATCATCCTCGCGACATTTGGCGGCGATCATTGAGGCGTACTTGGCTGTGCTCTCTTCGGAGCGGTCCATGTCTACGCAAAAATCGGCCTTGACCTTAAAGAGCTTGCGGAAATCCTCATCCATGGCATAGAGGAGATCATAAATGTACCGGCTGCCGATCAAGACCACCTTCACATCCAGCGGAATCGGTTCGGGTTGGAGTGTAGCCGCCGGGATGATGCGGAACTGCTCGCCCAGGTTCTCAATGCGCGACTCCCTAGTCTTTAGGGAGCGCTTGAGGGCATCATATGAGAAGGGGTTAAGAAGCAGGTCGAGGGCATTGAGGATCAGGTATCCCCCATTGGCCTTCTGGAGCGCCCCGGCTTTGACCATCGTGAAGCTCGTCGTCATCGCTCCGAAATGCACTGCGTACTCGAGCCGTCCGAAGAGATTGTAGTAGGTCGGATTGGCTTCGAATATTACCGGAGCTCCATTACCCGAAGGATGGCTGACGAAGACATTGACGCGATATTTGTCGAGCGGGTCGTCCTGGTCCGGCGGCTGCATCCCCGGAACCATGAGCCCCGCCGGCTTCTCTTCGCCCCTAAAGGCATCCAGGTTCTCGATGATGTCATTTTCGACCTCCTGCAAATAGTCGAGTATCTTTTGATTGTCGGGGTACTTGGCGGCCAGGTCATCGAGCAGGTGGCCGGTGGCGAAGATGGCGATCTCTTTGTCCAGCTCGCGCAGTTCCTCTTGTGTCTCTTTCTCGGCCGTGCGGACCGTGGTCATGGTTTTATTCACTTCTGACTGAAGAGATTCAGTATTCTCCTGGATGCGCTTCCGGTCTTCACCGGAAAGTTCATCGTACTCTTGTCGTTTCATCAGCTTCCCGTCGACGATGGGGATGGTGATGATCCCGGCCGATGTCAGTTCAACACTGAAATCTTTAGCCGACGCCGCCTTTTTCAATCTGGCTATCAGCGGGTCTCGTTTGTTCTGGAATTCCTTAACGGTACGGTCTTTGCGCCGCTCGTATTCAGCGCTATCGAAGGCCCTAGGTATCTCGGCCCGGCAGGCCTTGATCATCTCACTCATGTCTTTAGCAAAGGTTTCGGCCGTGCCGTTAGGCACCTCTATGGCGATAGGTTTGTCGGGAGATTTAAAGTTATAGACATAACACCAATCTGCCGGGACTGGTTCATTTGACGCCTGCTCTTCGACGAAACTGGTAACGCTAGCGTGTCGGCCGGTACCGGGCGGGCCGGCGGCGAAGACATTGAAGCCGTGGGTAGAGATCTTGAAACCGAAGTCAAAGGCGCGAACGGCCCGCTCCTGGCCAACGGCCCCGTCGAGCGGTTCAATCTGGGCCGTCGACTCGAACTCAAAGACATTGGTCGGGCATGACCACCGTGCTTCTTGCGGTGTAACAGACCATTTCTCTTCTTCCACACGACCTCCCTTTGAGACGCTCTTGGATCACACGGCTTTGCGCCGCTGTTCTCAGCAAAACTACCCGCAATCCGGACCCCAGAAACTCATGACGCCCGTTAGCCGAAAGATGATAAACTTCAACGGACCTTCGGCCGATAGAGTGAGAATATGGAAAGCAACCTTCGATACAGCCGTCTCGGAAATATCCTTATCCAGGAGCGACTCGTCTCAGAACACGAGTTGGAGCAGGCCTTGGCGGCCCAGAAAGACAGCGGCATACCATTGGGCCGGATCCTGATAGACGAGGAAATAATCTCCGAGCAGGCGCTGGCCAGGGCTTTGGCTGTTCAGAAGAATCTCGATGTCGTAGATCTTGACGATTACGAGGTAGACCTGAAGGCCAGCTCGCTGATAACCGAAGAAACCGCCCGCCGCTATAAGATGCTGCCGATCGGTTTTGTCGGCGGTAAGCTGCTGGTGGCGATGGCAAACCCCCTCGATGTTTACGCTATCGACACCGTGCAGGTGGCGACGGGCAAGAGAGTGGAATTGATAGTGGCAACCGAGAGCGGGATCGATTCGGCCATCACCGAGTTTATCGGGGGATCGACGAGCCTCAAGAAGATGATGTTGGACGCCTCCGACTATGAAGGGCGGGGTGACGGTCCGGTTGTCGAG
>JAUWIO010000149.1 GCA_030605305.1 Actinomycetes bacterium | reverse complement strand
TGCTTGAGAGTACGACGAGCGTTGAGAATCTGGAGCGGTTGGAAAAAAGCAACCTGTTCGTGATCCGGCTCGATGACGAGCGTCAGTGGTATCGATATCATCATCTCTTTGCCGACTTCCTTCAGCAGCGCTTAAAAGAACAAGCGCCGCAAGAACTACCGGAACTTCACCGCCGCGCCGCCGAATGGCTAATAGAAAATGGCTTCACTCATGAGGCTATCGGCCATGCTTTTGCGGGGCGGGATTTTGAGATGGCGGCAGATATTATTGATTCCATCAGTCTCCAGATGGTTTTTAACAGCGAACTGGGCGCTAGGCTGCAATGGCAATCTCGGCTCCCGGAAGAGGCCGTCGCCGCTCGGCCGTGGTTATGCATCTGTTTTGCTTGGGCCGGCGTGCTCACTGGAGACTCTGCGGCGGCAGAGCCACTTTTGCAGAAAGCCGAGGCGGTTATTGCAAACCGAAAGACGGCGGTAAACGATGATTCCGAAGCTCGCGGTCATATTACGGTCATGCGTGCTTATTCTACTGCGCGAGGCGTGGGTGATGTTCGTCGGTCCATAGAACTTTCGCTAGAGGCCCGTAAGCAGTTGCCCAAGAAAGGCCTGGCGATGTGGGGCGTAAACGCGAGCAACCTGGGCATCTCATATTTAGCCTGCGGCGAACTGGCTGAAGCCGACAGGGCCCTGGCCGAGGGGGCCAATGCTGGACGGGAGGCACATAGCTATTACTCGGCCACAGTGGCACAAAGCAGTCGATCGTATCTGCAGATCATACAAGGGAACCTCCATGAGGCAGCCAAGACAGCGCAAAAGGTGATTGAGCTTGGTACGAAGTGGGGTGGTGGACATCCCCTGCCGATTACGGGTTTTGGCTACATCGGCCTCGGTCAGGTTTTTCATGAATGGGACAATCTGAGTGAAGCGGAATTAAACTTAGTTCGAGGCATCGAACTAGGCAAAAAAATCAATGAAGTAACTATATTAATGCGAGGCAATCTTGCTTTAGCCAAGCTGAGGGCCTCACAGGGCGATCCGGATGGCGCGATGATTGCCTTGAGCCGCGCCCAGGAGATAGCTCCCAGAGCGCTGCGGGCCCCGGAATGTCGACAAATAAGCATCTGGGAGATGGATATAAAACAGGCCCTCGGCAATCTTGACGAGCCTGGCCGGTGGGCCGACGAATACATGAATCAACCACGGGAGCTTGGCGACTATCTGAACTTTAGGCTCGATCTTACTTTAGCGCGGGTGCGCCTGAAGCAAGATCGCTCGGCTGACGCACTCAATGTACTTGAACCACTATTGCAGGCAGCACAGGCCGGGGAGCGCTATGGTGACATGGTGGAGATCTTGGCCTTAACAGCGCTGGCTCAAGCGAGCGATGGTAATAACGAACAGGCGATGGCAACGCTTCAGAAAGCACTCAAGCGCGGCGAGCCCGAAGGATACCCTCGTACCTTTATCGATAACGGTCCGGCCATGGCCGCCTTACTGAAAGAAGCCGTCTCCCGCGGGACCTGTCGGGACTATGCCGCTAAGCTATTGAAGCAATTTGATGGCGAATCGGGCAGGAAAACTTCGCGGAGTCCCGGTCGTTTGGCCGGCAATCAACCTCTGGTCGATCCGCTCAGCGACCGCGAACTTGAGGTAATGGCCCTCGTGGCCACGGGGCTCAAATACCCGGAGATAGCCGACAAGCTGGTGGTAAGTTTAAATACGATCCGCACACATTCCAAGAATATTTACAGCAAGCTCGGCGTGGACAGCCGCGCCAAGGCAATCGACAAGGCGCGGGAACTGAAGCTCATTTAGGCTGCACGTCCGCTCACATCTTTTCCGCTCACATCTTTTCTCTTATTTAAGAATCACATCAATTAATAACATCGTCATGTGATTTCTTTCTATTCCTCCTCCGGTAAATTCAATCTCGAGATCAGCAATTCGAGATCGAGTATTTACCACTTAAGAAGGGAGGAATATCTATGGAGATTTACGAGATACGGATCGACGGACATTTGGACGATCGTTGGGCGGATTGGTTCGACGGTCTCCAAATAGAGCACGACGCAGATGGCTACACGACCCTTAATGGGCCGGTCGCAGACCAGAGTGCCCTCCACGGTTTTCTCGCTAAGATCAGGGACCTAAATCTCACTCTTATATCGCTGAAATGTGTCGGACGTTCCCGCCCGCCTCCGGACGGATGATGCGATTTGGACATCACGAGATCTGAGTACTGACCTAAGAAAATTAATGTAAACGTAACCAATTGATTGAAGGAAAATAAAATGAATTTCTTATCTACCGAAAGCTTAGCTAGAGGCAGCGCCCGTCATCCCTGGGTGACGGTCGGCATATGGGTGCTGGCGCTCGTTCTGTCCGTCTTTCTTACCGCCACCTATCTGGGCGACGCGCTTACCATGGAAGACCGATCAACTAATAACCCAGAGTCGCAGCGGGCGTCGGAGCTATTGAAGGACGGGTTTAAGGACCTCGATAAGAGGACTGAGACAGTTGTCATCGATTCAAAGCTGAATGTTGACGATCAGGAGTATGCCGCATTCACCAACTCTTTAACTGAAGACCTGGCTGGATTAGGCGCGAAGGTCGTTGCCGAGCCGGTCTCGTACTTTCAGACCGGCAGTCCGGCCATGGTCTCGAAAGACAAACACACGATAATCATCCCGCTTACGCTGGGTGGCAAGGCAGCCCGGGCGCAAGAAAACCTCGAAGAGATACAAGCGGTGTTGCATAAAGCCGACAAAGACCGCCGTTTTGATATCATGATCGTCGGCAAGACGAGCCTCAATAAGAGCTTTCAAGAGGTCTCCGAGAACGACCTGGCGACGGGAGAGATGTACGGTATCTTGGTGGCTGTCGTCATCTTGACCCTAGTTTTTGGAACATTGATCTCCGCCGCGATTCCGATCATCCTCGCCATTGTCGCCATCATCGCGGCAGTCGGCGCCACGGCGGTCGTCGGTCAGAGCTTCGAGCTCTCTTTCTTCATCGTCAACATGATCACGATGATGGGATTGGCCGTCGGCATCGACTACTCGCTCTTTATAGTCTCTCGCTTTCGCGAAGAGCTGGCCAAGGGACTCGATGTTATTGAGGCCATCACCGTGACCGGGGCCACAGCGAGCCGCGCGGTCTTCTTCAGCGGTATGATGGTGCTGCTCGCTCTGGTGGGGATGCTCATTGTGCCCCATACGATCTTCAAGAGTCTCGGCGCCGGGGCCATCTTGGTAGTCATCTTCGCAATCCTGGCTTCGCTTACACTCTTGCCGGCTGTTCTGCGGTTGATGGGCACCAGAGTCAACTCGTTGCGGATACCGTGCATGGGTCGAAAGGCCTCCAAGAACGTGGACCCGAACAAGGGCCTGTGGCACACCGCGGCCAAGAGTGTCATGCGTCACCCGATAATTAGTCTCGTCTTCACTTTGACCATCCTTGTGACGCTGATCGTGCCTTATTCCAACATCGAGCTCGGTTCGGACATGGGCCCGGCCACTTTGCC
>JAUWIO010000074.1 GCA_030605305.1 Actinomycetes bacterium | reverse complement strand
CGCTATCGGCTATCAGTACGTTAATCGCATCCAAACGAACGCCTTCCTGTACTAGAAGACACGCCCGACAGGGCAAGTGGTATTACAAGTGTAGCATGTGTTTGAAAGAAGGGGACAAGCGCCCATTGTATTCTTACCCACTTATTCGTTTGTCTGGCAAAAGGCATTGACCTAGAATGAATCGATGGCTAGTGAACCCAAGCGCGGCGCTGTGGAGCGACGGATAGCGGACCTGCGCGAGACGATAGACCAACATAACCACTGCTACTACGTTCTCGATTCTCCAGAGATCTCAGATGCCGAATACGACCGGCTCTCCAGGGAATTGATCGAGCTTGAAGCCGCGGAACCGGGGCTCGTGACCCCAGATTCGCCGACCCAGCGAATCGGGGCCCCGCCGTCCGATGCTTTTGCTCCGGTCGAACATAGGACGCGGATGATGAGTCTGGCCAATGCCGACTCGCAGGCAGAACTGGACGCTTTCTTTGCCCGGGTCGAGAAAGACCTCGAAGAGACGGAGATCGAATATGTCTGCGAACCCAAGATGGACGGGGTGGCGGTGGCTGCGATCTATGAAGATGGCCGATATGTCCGGGGGGCGACACGCGGCGACGGCTCAGTCGGCGAGGACATCACGGAGAACATCAGGACTATCCGTTCTTTGCCCTTGAGGCTGCGCATCGAGGCCCCGGGGGCAGTCGAAGTCCGCGGGGAGGCTTATATCGGCATAGACGAATTCAAACAGATCAACGAGGAGCGCCTCGACGAGGGGGATACGCCCTTCGCGAACCCGCGAAACGCCGCGGCCGGCTCCCTTCGCCAGCTCGACCCGAAGGTGGCGGCGGCCCGTCGGCTGTCAACATATCTGTTTGCCCTCGGACAGGGCGGCCCGGCTGCTTTCAGTACGCAATGGGGAGCGCTCGAGTGGCTAAAGAGCGCCGGTCTACCGGTGAACCCGCGAAGCGAGTTGGTCGCGGACTCAAAGCAGGCATCCGCGTATTGCCGGCGATTACGGGAATCCCGGTTCGGGCTGCCGTATCAGATAGATGGTGTCGTTATCAAGGTCAATCGCCTCGATTGGCAGGAGGCGCTAGGGGCGACAGCCAAGTCTCCGCGTTGGGCGATAGCATATAAATTCCCGCCCGAGGAGCAGACGACCACCGTTATCGATATCATCGCCGGGGTCGGCAGGACCGGAGCTGTGACGCCGACGGCGGTGATGGAGCCGGTCGTTGTGGCCGGAGTCACGGTCAGTCGGGCTACTCTTCATAATGAAGACGAGGTCCGGCGCAAGGACATCAGGAGCGGAGACAAGGTCGTCATTCGCCGCGCCGGCGATGTCATCCCGGAGATAGTCGGGCCCATCGTCTCCGAGCGGACCGGGGACGAAAAAGAGTGGTCCCTGCCTCTGGAGTGCCCGGAATGCGGAGCGCGCGTTGTCAGGCCCTCGGGCGAGTCGGTGGCCCGATGCACTAATATCGCCTGCCCGAAGCAGATATTCGAACGCCTCGTCCATTTTGGCAGCCGCGGGGCAATGGATATAGAAGGGTTTGGCCCGGCCGTCGCCGAGCACCTCCTGACTTCGGGACGGGTTCGCGATGTGGCTGATATATACAGCTTGAGCGCCGATGATCTTGAAGCGATCGTGCCTCATTTTGCTAAAAAGGAAAACGGTAAAGAGCCCCCCAAGGCAGCCCCGAAACTGGCTCGAGCCATAGTTGCTTCGAAAAAACGCCCTCTGGAGAAAGTACTCTTCGGATTGGGGATAAGACATGTGGGTTCCGGGACGGCCGAGATCTTGGCCGCCGAGTTCAAGGAGATGGATGCGCTGGCCGGGGCTGATTTCGAACGTCTGCAAGCGATCGAGGAAGTCGGCCCGAAGATCGCCGAGAGCATCGAGACATTCTTTCAAGAACAGGACAACCGGCGGGTTATCGAGAAACTGCGGGCGGCCGGAGTGACGATGGAGGCGAAAGCAGGTCCTGCCTTGGCGCCCACCCTGGCGGGGCCGACTTGGGTTTTCACCGGGTCACTCTCCGGGTTAAGCCGGGCCGAGGCCCAGTCGCTGGTCAAGGAGAGAGGCGGACGGGCCGGCAGCAGTGTCAGCGCCGCCACGGACTTTGTCGTGGCCGGTTCCGAAGCGGGCGGTAAGTTGGACAAAGCACGCAAGTTAGGCATAAAAGTATTGACGGAGGCGGAGTTTGTGAAGATGCTGGACGACAAAGACTAGATGCGCAACTTCGAACCTGACTGGGAAGAAACTGATGAGCTGGCGACCATGACCGAACCGCAAGAGGAAGTACCGTGGTCGGCCGGGGATTCGCTGCTGGCTGTCGTTCTCTTGGTTCCCGCCTGGATAGTCGCCAGCGCGCTCATCTACTTTCTGACCATCACCGGACTTCGGTTGACCTTCCAGGCGATACCGCCAAGCCTGCCCTTGGTCGTGGCCGGGGTGGCGGCGTTCGTGGCTTCGGCGGGGCTCGTGTGGATACTGGGTCGGCGCGTCCGGCGGGCGAGTTTCGCGCAGCTCGGTTTCAACGGTTTTAAGTTCTGGCTCGATGTCCCGCTGGCTATTTTAGGTCAGATAATCGCTTTCGTCGGCTTGGCTGTCTACTCGCTAGTATTGAGGACCATACTGGATTCGGAGGTGCCGACCCAACTTGGAGTCGGTGACTTCGGGCCCTCGACCGCCGGCTTTGTCGTCGCCTTTATTATCATTGTCATCCTGGCCCCGTTCGGGGAGGAGATGATGTTCAGGGGGTTCGTCTACCCGGGCTTTCGCAAAAGGTTCGGGGTGGTCAAGGCGATGCTCCTGAGTTCGGCGGCTTTCGCCCTTTTCCATGTCACCCCGCTGCTATACGTGCCCATGTTCATTATCGGGATGGTCTTGGTCGTCCTCTATGAGTATCGAGGGACTTTGGCGCCGAACATCATGCTCCACTCCCTCAATAATCTGTTGGCCCTGCTCGCTATTTACGGCTTTCTCGGCTCTTAAGGATGCTCTTCGACCCAGGAATCTCCCTCGACCGTCACTTCTTTCTTCCAGATGGGCGTGATCTGCTTTAGCTCGTCAATACACCAGCGGCAGGCTTCGAAAGCCTCTTTGCGGTGCTCGGCGGCGGCGACTATCAGGACGATGTTCTCGCCGATATCGATAGTGCCGTACCGGTGGACTATCCCGACCTCGATGATGTCGAAGCGCTTTAGGGCTTCAGTCCTCAGATAGCGGAGCTTTTTCTCGGCCATCTCCGGGTAGTGTTCAAATTCGAGCTTTTGGATGTTGCGCCCGCGCGACAGCTCTCGGGCTGTTCCCATGAAGATATCGACGCCGCCGATAGCGGTTGAGGTCCGCATGGTCCTAGCTATCTCCTCATCGACAGAGAAGTCTTCTCGTTGGATGCGGACGAGCTCTTCGGCTGTGGCGCCGCTGCCGCCGGACATCGGCGGGATAAAAGCCACTTCGTCATCGTCTTTGAGCGGCGTATCGAAACCGGCGAACTCGTGGTTGACCGCCGGCTTGGCCTTGGCATTCTCGACAGCCTGGCGCAGCCCGGGATGTTCGCCGTCCATCTTATCCAAGAGGTCGTCTATCGTACCGACCCCGGATGCCTCGACCTGTATCTCTCCGCCCTCTACGACCTGGCGCAACATCGCGAAAAACTTTACCTGTATCAAGAACGTTCACCGCTTTCAAGTTTGCACCAGGATAAAAGACAAGGATATGTCTGTAAAGGTCTGCCCGACTCTGAGCCTAGGCTGAGAGCTCGGCCTCGTCTCCTTCGATCGCGGAGATGATCGCGTCGATAAAGATCGGCAGGTCCTCCGGTTTGCGCGATGTGATCAGGTTTCTGTCGACCACGAGTGCTTCGTCGACATAGTGCCCGCCCGCGTTCTCCACATCGACGGCCACCGACGGCCAGCAGGTCAATGTCCTATTCTTGACAACTTTAGCAGAGATAAGCAACTGGGCAGCGTGGCAGATCGCCGCGACCGGCCGGCCGCTCTGGACAAAATCCCGGGTGAAGTCGACGGCTCCCGGATTCAATCTCAGCCTATCCGGGGAGTATCCGCCCGGTATGACGAGCGCGTCGAAATCGACAGCCCCGACTGATTCGACGGCCAAGTCGGTCTTGATCGTGAATCGCCCGCGTTTTCCGGTGATCTCTCTTCCTGCAACGGGACAGATGACAAGGACTTTGAACCCGGCGTCCTTGAGCCGTTCGTATGGGGCCTTCAGCTCCGAGTCTTCAAAATAATCTGTAGCTAGAATCGCGATTTTCTTTGTCACATTACTCACCTCATCGGGCTACTTACCCAAAGAGGGCGCACCCAAGAGGTCGTCGGCCTCCTGGACACACACGATCGTCATCAATAGAATTGTCCCGATAGATAAGCGTAAACGATGACAGGGGACATATGGCAAAGAGCGATAATGTGAGTGGGGCCGAACTCTCGTTTTGCATGATAGTAAAGGACGAAGAAGAGTTCTTACGCGCCTGCCTCGAGAGTATTGAAGAGATCGTCGACGAGATAATTGTCGTCGATACCGGCTCGACCGACGGGACACTGGAGATAGCTGAGGAGTTCGGGGCGCGGATCATCGAGACCCCGTGGGTGGATGATTTCAGCGCGGTCAGAAACGTCGGTTTCGAGGCGGCCGCGGGCGATTGGATCCTTTGGCTCGATGCGGATGAAGTATTAGAAGAGGGGTCCGGCGAGGCCATTCGCGAGGCCATCAGAGACCCTGAGCTACTGGCCTATCAGTTGACGATCGTCAACTTACAGGGAGAGTCCGCGCAGCAAGCAACTCAACAGTCTTTTCCCAGCCCCCGGTTAGTGCGCAATCTTCCTGAGCATCGTTTTGAAGGGATCGTGCACGAGCAGATCCAGTTTGATGAGACCAAGAGCGGCTCGATCGGACAGCTGAGTGTTCGGGTCATCCATTTTGGCTATCTCGACCCGATCAAAGACGATAGAGGCAAGCTTTTGCGCAATCAAGAACTGCTTTCGAAGAGCAGCGCAGACGACCCTCAGTCCCTAGTTCTCGTAGCGGATATGCAGATGGGGGCGGGGGAGATCGATGAAGCGCTTGTCAAGTACGAGCAGGCCTTCGAGGCACTCGGAGAGCGCGACCCGATGAATCTCCCCGGTGTCGTCCTCAAGATCATCTACGGTTACCGGATGAAGAAGGACTCGGAGTCGGCCTTTAAGTGGATCGACAAGGGGCTAAAAAACTGGCCGGACTACACCGACCTCGAGTACTTGCGGGGATTGACGCACATGGAGAGCGCTGAATACCCCGAAGCGGTCACGTCTTTTACGGCCTGCGTCTTGATGGGGAACGCCCCCTCTACTTACGACTCTCAACCCGGTGTCGGCGATTCCCGGGCTTGGCAGGGCTTGGGCCTGGCGTACATCGGACTGTCAAATGAATATATTGCCATTCGCGCGTTCACGCAGGCGCTGCAGCTAGATCCCACCGACGGTATGTCTGCCGGGAAT
>JAUWIO010000158.1 GCA_030605305.1 Actinomycetes bacterium | reverse complement strand
CCGTACTAGTGGCCTTCACCGCTTTCTCCGGTGGCGCCGGTTTTCATCGGGACACTCAATCACTCTTAGTGATCGGCACCTTACTTCTTTTTGTCTTTTTCTTATCTATCGGGGCTGCCGTTAGAGTCTCCCGGGCGCACCTTGTTTTTGCGGGGTTGTTAGGGATCTATGCCTTGTCGACTTGGACATCTTTTTGGCCGACCCAAAGCTTGATCGAATCCGCCCTACTCCTTGGCTATTTGGCCGTCTTTATCATCGGCGCGAATATCGTCGGCGGCGACCGGCGGCGCTGGGCGCTGCACGCTTTGGTCCTGGTCGGCGCGGCGGTGGCGGCTTTCGGTCTCTTCCAGCACCTCGCCGGTTATGAAGCGCAGATACAAGCTCTTCGCGATCTGGGCTACGAATCGCAGGCTGTTCAGCTTACCGCCATGTCTTCCGCGGCCTTCGGGAATTTTCCGACTGCCAACGGTTTCGCCGGATTCATGCTCTTGCTGGCCCCGGTCGCCTTAGGTCTCGCCAAATACGAAACCGATATCAGGTGGCGCGCCTGGCTGGGAACGGCCGCCGCTTTGATGGTCGCGGCCCTGTATTACTCGGATTCCCGTTCGGCGGTCTTGGCGTTCTTTCTCGGCCTTGCAGCTGCCGGCTCGATATGGGCCGGGCGCTTTGGCCGCCGCTGGGTGGCTGCTGCCTTACCGGTGGGCGCCGTTCTGCTGGGCGCGGCCCTTTTCGGCCTCTTATTTCGATTCCGCCTTGACAGGATAGTCGCTGCTTCACAGGGACGAGAAGAACTTTGGCGGGCGGGGGCGGCGATGGGCCGCGACTACCCCTGGCTGGGTGTGGGTGCGGCCGGCTTCGGGACCGCCATGTCCAGCTACCAATCAGGATCGGTTTTTTCACCCTATACACATAACTCTTATCTCCAGATGGCGGCGGAGATCGGGATGCCCGGGCTCCTGGTATTTCTGGTGCTGCTGGCGGTTATTTTCGCCTCGGTCAGCCGGATGTTTGCCGGTATTGAAGAGCGGTCATCGTGGATGCTCCTCGGGCTCCTTGCCGGCCTAGTGGCCGTCGCGGCCCATAATGCCGTTGACTATTCGTGGCATCTGCCCGCGGTCGGCTTGGCGTTTTGGTGGTCGGCCGGATTGGCGCTAGGCGACGAGCGGACAGCCCCAACGGCCGGCGCACCCGCTGGGCGCGCCCGCACAGCCGCCATTACCGCTGCTGTTCTCCTGGTTGCTCCGCTTGTGCTCTTTACTGCTTCCCAGAGCGCCGCTTCGATTGCTAGGAGCAGGGACCCGCACAGGCTAGACGAACGGGACGGGCGGGACGCGCTGGCGGCGGCGTTTGAGCGGGCTCTCAGGCTCAACCCATTCGATGCTGACACATACATCGCATACTCGGAATTCCTTCTGGACATGGATAGAAAAGGATATACTGCCTCAATCGAGAAAGCAGTCCGTTTGCAAAAGCGGGCCGTGGCGCTCAGACCGGACTGGCCCGAGTATAGGTGGCGATTGGGGCGGGCGGAGGAAGCCGCCGGGCATGAAGATAAGGCCCGCCTCGCCTACCGGCGGGGAACGACCTTGGGCTCCAAAAGCCCGAAAGCCTTTATGGAGTATGGCGATTTCGCGCTGCGTAACGGGCATCCACGGGAGGCGCTTGAAGCCTTCCGATCAGCGATCGGGCTTGAGGACCTCTATGCCCGTGGACTTGGTTTTGCAGAGCTTGAAGGCGCGCGTGGCGATACCGCCAATCCGGTCCGGGAGATCGCCCGCGCCTACCGCGGCGCGGCAAATGCCTTTATTGAGCTGGGACGATACGAAGAGGCCGAAGCGTCTGTGGCCGCGTCTGAAAGATTGGTCGGACCTATCCCTGCCGTTCAATTTGCCTGGGGTCGGGTGTTGGAGGCCAAAGGGGACCATCAGGGAGCCGCCGACGCTTACGGCCGCGCCGCCTATTACAAGTCAGCGAGCGGCCAGTTGACAGTAGACCGTATAGCCGCGCACCAGCTGCTCGCGGTTCTCGAAGCCGATGGGAACACGACAGAGGCATTAATCGAAGCAAAGCGCTTGCTCGAGAGGGTGCCGCAGGATGCGGCGGCCTTGAAAGCGATCAAGCGTTTGGAGAGTCATCAATGAATGAAGTGATTGTTAAGCCAACAACAAAGGAATATAGTAGTAATGGCCCATTTTTGCAGATAAGGGTGCCCCCGGTTAAACTTAAGGGCCCGATCGGCCGATGAACATACTATGAGGATTTGGCGAAGCATATCCGTAGCCAAGAACGAGGGCGGTATGACCATGATCGAGCTGGCCATGGCCGCGGTCATCATCCTCGGGGCTGTCATTACCATGATGGCCATGTTTGACACGGCCATCGATATCCTGCGGTATACAACATCACGGTCGTTGGCTACCCAGATAGGCAACCAAGCGCTAGAAGATATCCGCAGCCTTGACTATGCGCAGGCTGTCGTCTCAAATCCGACCAGCTGGCCCGTCGATGCCGACCTTGACACTTCTTCTGTTCCGCCAAAGTTTAAGGACATAAATGAATCGAGCGCAACGGTCTGGCGTTCGTTGATCACGACAGATACGGCTGCTGGCCTACAGGTCGAGGAGACAATCGTGCGCCAGCGTATAACCTTCATCATTAGGAAATACGTGATGTACGTCGACGACGGCTCCGATACAGACGCTTTCAAGAGATTGGTAGTCAAGGTCAAGTGGATCAAGACCCCGGTCGAGGGTGAGGTCGTGATGACATCGAATTTCTCGCGAGAGGATACCGGTGATTCGCGTCCGCTCGCCAAGATATTAGGCATCCGTTCGACCAACTATGACTATTTCAAACGTCAGACCATCGACACGACGCATGGCATCGATGACGCTATTCGCGGCCCGGCCGCGGGAGTCATGAACCCGGAAGTTTGGGTGGAAGCCGTGGTCACTGGGGCAAAAGCCCATTATATCAACACCGTGGACTTCTCGCTATTCAGTCCTACCGGCAGTCTGCTCGAAGAGATATCGGTCACCAGCGCCTCCGTGCGGAATGAAAAATATTTTGTCTGGGACGGTAGTTCTTTCCCTGATTTTAATAGCAACGATTACGCCGACGGTCGTGGTTATCTGGTCCGCATCGAGGCAACGGATGACCTAGGTAAAACGGACGTCGATGGCCAGCGCTTCGATATTGACAATGAGAGCCCGCCGAGCGAGACAACGTTCGACGCGACCACCACGCCCGGAGCTCAACACAGTCATAATATCACTTGGGGGTGGACGGCCACCGTGGGAGACGAGACCCCGGAACTGGCTCGGTGGATTCTGTATAGGGAGAGGAATTCGGGT
>JAUWIO010000305.1 GCA_030605305.1 Actinomycetes bacterium | reverse complement strand
CGTGATATGCCGTTCATCACCGGCATGCCGACGATCCCGAGGGCCATGAACGTCAAGATGATCAGGGGCAACCCGGCGATATCCGCTATCCCGCCGAGGTCGAGCGGCCCGGAAAACGCGCGTAGGACGAGGTCGGCAAAGAAGAATCCGACCACCGCGGTGACCGCCCCAAGCAGTGCGTTCTTCGTTAGATGCCCCAACCGCCAGTGACCCATCTCGTGGCCTACTACGGTCAGGACTTCGTCATCTTCGAAATAGTCGAGCAGGGTGTCGCCCAGCACGATCCGTCGCGTATGGCCGACGCCCGCGAAGAAGGCATTGGCTTTTTTGGTCCGCCGGGACATATCGGTCTTTAGAACCTCGGACACGCTCACCTTTGCCCGGCCGGCCAGCTCGAGGACCCCCGCCTTTAGGGTTTCGAGCTCCAGCGGCTCAAACTTATTGAAAAGCGGCATGATAATCACCGGTGCCAGGTAGGCCAGGATGAAATTGAAAGCCGTCCACGCTATAGCACCGTAAACCCACCAATAGGCCCCCGCTTGGGCGAGCAGGTAATACGCGCCTAGTCCGAGCGGGACAAAGATGACAGCGGAGAGGGCCGTTGTCTTGATCTCGTCCGAGAGCCAACCGCCGATCGTCTGGTTGGAAAGCTCAAATCGGTGCTCGACGACATAGCCCTGGTAGTACCCTAACGGCAGTAACGCGAGAGAAGTTATTAAGATGAAGCCGAGTAGATAAAGAGCCTGCCTGCCGATACCGGGCCCGGCGGATCCGAAGGCCGTTTCCTTTAGGGCATCGGAAGCGCCAGTGACCAGGAAGAGGACCAGAAAGGTGAGCCAGTAGAGCGTAGTCAGACCGGTCAGCGCATAGCGCTGGTTCGCATATCGTTTGGCTTTTTCCCGGTCGTAGTCGGGTATCTCCTTGGTCGTCACGCCACTATTCTAGTCGATTCAGGCGGCGACGTCGCCCAGCTCTTCATAGAGCATCGATTTCAATAAGCGCAGGGTGTCTGCCAGGTATCTGGGGATCAGGAAGTGCTCTCTGACCCGATCATGACCGTGCAGCGCCATTTCCCGGGCTTCCTCCGGATTGTCCAGCAGATATTTGACGCGGCTGACACAATCATGAGTATTCTCGACCAGAAAGCCGCCGACCCCATTGGCCATTTGGAGCGGGATACCGCCGGTATCGCCGCCGACGACGGGGATGTTTTTCCAGAGCCCCTCGCTGACCGCCAGCCCGAACCCCTCGCGAATGGATTTTTGAATGATGACCTGGCTGGCTCTCTGTAGTACGTTGACTTCTAGATGGCCGATCCCGTCCAGGTTGGTGAACATAAAAAGGTCGTCATCATTGCGGGCCTCCCTGGCGACCTCACCATAGATGTTCCAAGCTTCCGGGTCGTCTCTGGCCATCGAGCCGATCAGAGCCAACTGCAACCCCGGGATAGACTTCTTTACTTCACGATAGACGGCAATGACCCCCATCGGGTCTTTCCAT
>JAUWIO010000191.1 GCA_030605305.1 Actinomycetes bacterium | reverse complement strand
CGTCGATATGACGATCACGCCCGTGTCCGGAAGATTGGCCGGATCATGGCCGATGGTTATCAAGGCCCCGTCTTTCTCCAGGGAGCGGGTATACCTACTCTCCTTCAGGTCCGATCCGCTGACGGAAATTCCCATTTCCAGCAGGACCTTGGCGATCGCGCTCATGCCGGCCCCGCCTATCCCTATAAAGTGTACCCGGCCTTGATCGATGAGTCCGGTCTGTGGTTTGGTCAAGCCTCTACCTCTCTGACATCTGCTTCAGGAACACGCATTTGAGCGACCTCGAGCACCAAGGCGGCCAACTCAGCCGCGGCGGCCGGTCGCCCCAAGGCACGGGCGGCGGCAGTCATCTCGCCGAGAGAATCGGGCCGGTAGGCGAAAGCGGATACCGCCTGCCAAAATAACTCAGGACTGAAAATCTCGTTTGCGATCACCCGCGCCGCGCCCTCACTCTCCAGCTGCCGGGCGTTGGCCGTTTGATGGTCATCGGTCGCATAAGGATAAGGCACCAAAACGCTGGGTAACCCAACGGCCGTTATCTCGGCTACAGTTGTAGCGCCAGCCCTCGCGACCACCAAGTCGGCTGCTGCGTAAGCCGCGCCCATGTCTTCTATGTATGGGATCATCCGATAGGCCACGGTATCATGCAAACGCCGAACTTCATCGAGGCGACGCTGGAACCGGTCGTGTTCCATCATACCGGTGACATGGATGACCTGCAAATTCTGCGCGTGACGGTACATGTCATAAGCGTCAAGAACAACCTGGTTGAGCTTGCGGGCCCCCCGGCTGCCGCCGAAGACCAGAATAGTCACCGGCCGGTCTTCAAGGCCAAGCTTGATTCGCGCCTGTTCGCGATCGGCGCTCAAAAGTCCGGTCCGGACAGGGTTCCCGATCACCCGCGTTTTGGCCTGTGGAAACCGCCCGCGCTCGTCAGGAAAGGTCAGGGCCACTTTCTTCGCGAGGCGCCCGAGTAAACGATTGGCTAGCCCGATGACCGCGTTCTGCTCATGGATGACGACCGGACAGCCGGACAGGGCCGCTATCGCTACGGCGGGAAAGCTGGCAAAGCCGCCCATACCTACGACCGCGACCGGGCGTTTTTGCGCGATCAGTCGCCGGGCGCCGACCAGACTACCGGCCAGGCCGGAGAAGAACTTCAACTGAGCGATCGACGGCCGCCTGGGAAACCCGCGAACGGGCAGCGCCAGCAACTCATAGCCGGCCGCCGGGACCAGGTCGTTTTCCAGGCCGCGATCGCTCCCCACAAAGATGATATCGAGAGCCGGTTCGTGTTCTTTAAGCGCTGCGGCCAGGGCGAGGCCGGGATATATGTGCCCGGCGGTTCCGCCGCCGCAAATCAGAATCGTCACTGTGTGCGCTCCTCTTTCCTTTTCTTTCAGATTGGGCGAAATTAAGTATAATCCCGATTCCGGCCATCGTCACAACGAGCGATGTCCCCCCGATACTTATTAACGGCAGCGTCACTCCCGTCAAAGGGATAACGCTGATGACACCGCCTATATTTATGAAAGCCTGGCCGACTATGACGGCCCCGATACCCCCGACCAATAACCTGCTGAAAAGATCGTCGCAGGTCCGCATGACATGGATGATCGCAAAAGCCAGCCCAAAGTAGAGCAAGGCCACGGTCAAGGCGCCTAGCAGCCCCATCTCCTCGCCGATGACGGCAAAGATGAAATCCGTGTAGGGCTCCGGAAGATACCCGAATTTCTGACGGCTCATACCAAGACCGACTCCCGTCCACCCGCCGCTCCCGAAGGCCATCTGGGCCTGGACCAACTGGTAGCCGGCGCCCTGTGCGACCGCCCAAGGGTCCCAAAAAGCAGTCCAGCGGGCCATCCTGTAAGGCGCGACGATCGTCGCGGCGATCCCGGCAGCCAGTCCAACTGCAGTCAGCCCGACCAGCTCTCTAGCGCGGATATCTGCCAAATAAAGCATAAACAGTAGCGCGACGGCCACAATTATCGTGGTCCCGAGATCGGGTTGGCGAAAAATGAGAACGCATAGGATCCCTAGCGGTAGGCCCAAAGGCAGAAGCAGTCCGCTCAAGCGGTCCTCGGCCGCCCGCTTTCGAGCCAGGATGTCAGCCGAAAAAAGAACGGCGGCCATCTTCGCTACTTCAGAGGGCTGAAACCTGAGACTGCCGACACTCAGCCACCGCGTGGCCCCACCGGACTCCTCGCCGATAAGGTAAACGGCGATCAGAAGAACGAATGAGACCACCAAGCCCAGCGGCGATAGAGCTTTGAGCCACTCGCGCGGCATCTTCGATGCGATCAGGAGGGCTGCTACTCCGGCCACTCCGAACATAGCTTGGCGCCAAAAGAAATGGAAGCTGTCCGCGTGCTCCAAGTATGCCAGGACTGCGCTGGCGCTGGTACTCATGACCAGACCGATCCCAAATAGAGCAGCCGTGATGGTAATGATCACGTAGTAGACCGTTGGTTTGCCTCCGGCCGGCCGGGCTTTGGTTTGCCGCTTAGCCAACGCTCTGCACCCTCTGGGCCACGATACTCTTAAACCGTCTCCCTCGTTCTTCGTAGTCGGTGAACATATCGAAGCTCGCGCACGCCGGTGAGAGCAGTACGACATCGCCGGGGCGGGCCTGTCGGCGCCCGGCCTCCACTGCTTCCTCGAACGTCGCGACCGACACAAACGGTACTTGTGAAACGGCCAGGGCCGCCCCGATCTCCGAAGCCGCCTCTCCGAACAGGACCGCGGACCGCGCTCGCGCCGCGGCCGCCTGGGCCAACCGCGTGAAGTCATTGCCTTTGTTCCGTCCGCCCGCCAACCACACGATGTCCGTGTCGAATGCCTCGAGTCCCTTGATGCTCGAGGCCGGATTCGTCGCCTTAGAATCATTAT
>JAUWIO010000254.1 GCA_030605305.1 Actinomycetes bacterium | reverse complement strand
GATCGACCAGAAGACTACTTCCCGGAACCCGCGTTCCACTGTCGGGACAGTCACCGAAATATATGACTACTTACGTCTGCTTTACGCCCGCATCGGCATCCCGCATTGTCCGAATTGCGGCCGGGAGATCAGCAAACTCTCCGCCCAGCAGATCATCGACCGGATCATGGATTTGCCCATAGAGTCCAAGTTCCACGTCTTGGCCCCGCTTATCCAGGGGCGAAAAGGAGAGCATAAACGGATCTTTGACAACTTGCGTCGGGAAGGATTCGTTCGCGTTAAAGTCGATGAAGAAGTACGGCTGCTCGAAGAAGATATCAAGTTGGACAAGAACCAGAAACACACGATCGAGGTCATAGTCGATCGTCTGGTGATGAAGGAAGACCTCCGACGGCGGCTGGCGGGCTCGATCGAGCTGGCGCTGAAGCTCGGGGAGGGTATGGTCCATATCGAGTTGATAGATGGGTCCGGCGAAGCGGAGGTCCTCTCATTCTCAGAGCAGTTTGCTTGCTTCGATTGCGGGCTGGGTTTCGAAGAACCCGCGCCCCGACAGTTTTCGTTTAACAGCCCTTATGGGGCCTGTGAGACATGCGGGGGCCTTGGGAACCGCCCCGAGATCGATGCGGAGTTAGTCATTGCTAGCGCCGATCTGACGCTTGACGAGGGGGCGATCCATCCTTGGTCGGGAAAGACCAGATATTATTCGAGCCTCTTGCAGGCGCTCGGCCGTGAGCACGACTTCAGTACGAAAGTTCCTTATAGGCAGCTGACCGAGGAGCAAAAGCACCTCATCATATATGGTGAGCCGCGGACAGTTGTCGATGTCCGCTATGTAAATGCCCGCGGGATGAGCCGGGAGTACCGGACTGTCTATGAAGGAGTCATCCCGAGCTTGATGCGGCGTTACAAGGAGACGGAATCCGAGTTTTCGCGCCAGCGGATCGGGCAGTATATGTTGACGGCTGAGTGCCCCGCTTGCAGCGGTGCCCGGCTCAAGCCAGTCAGTCTCGCCGTGACCATAGCCGGCCTCAACCTCCACGAACTTTGCAGTCTGCCGGCACTATCATCGGTAGAGTTTATCGAAGAGCTCCCACAGAAGCTTTCTGAGCGGGAGATGATCATCGCCGGACGGGTCCTCAAGGAAGTAAAGGAGCGCCTGCGGTTTCTCGTCGATGTCGGGCTGGACTACTTGACGCTCGGTCGGGCCGCGGCAACGTTGTCGGGCGGGGAGGCCCAGCGGATACGTTTGGCCACCCAGATCGGCTCAGGACTGATGGGTGTTCTGTATGTGCTCGATGAGCCTTCTATCGGCCTTCATCAGCGCGATAACGACCGCCTGATGGCCACTTTGAAAAGATTGCGCGATCTGGGAAACACCCTGATCGTCGTCGAACATGATGAAGCCACGATCAGAGAAGCTGATTTCGTGGTCGACATCGGCCCCGGGGCCGGCGAGCATGGCGGGCACATCGTCGCCACCGGGACACCGCAGCAGATCATGGAGTCCAAGGATTCAGTCACCGGGCCTTATTTAACCGGCAAAGCCGGCGTGACCGTGCCGGCCGAGCGTCGCCCCGGCAATGGCCGCAAGCTCGTCATCCGCGGGGCGCAAGAACACAACCTTAAGAATATAGACATAGAGTTTCCGCTGGGGAAATTCATCTGCGTTACCGGGTTGTCCGGCTCCGGCAAGAGCACCCTCGTCAGTGATATCCTGGCTCGAGCGCTCTCCCAGGAGCTGCATCGCGCCAGGGTCAAGCCGGGACGGTTCACGGCGCTAGAGGGCCTGCGTAACATCGACAAAGTCATCGAGATCGACCAGTCACCTATCGGGCGCACCCCCCGGTCGAATGCCGCCACCTACACAGGGGTCTTCGGCGAGATCCGCAATGTTTTCGCCACTACTCAAGAGGCGAAAGTCCGCGGATATGCTCCAGGGCGCTTCAGCTTCAACGTTAAGGGCGGGCGGTGCGAGTCCTGTCGCGGCGACGGGACCATCAAGATAGAGATGCATTTCCTCCCCGATGTCTATGTCCCCTGCGAGGTCTGCAAGGGACGGCGCTACAACGACGAGACGCTAGAGGTCAAGTTTAAAGGGAAGACGATCTCTGAAGTGCTGGACATGTCGGTTGAGGAGGCAGCGGGCTTCT
>JAUWIO010000292.1 GCA_030605305.1 Actinomycetes bacterium | reverse complement strand
CCGGCTAAGCGTGCGCTTCGATGCCGATCTTGGCCTTTGGATCGCGATTTTCGCCCTGGCGCTCATAGCCGGGCTGACCGCCGCCGATAAAGTCGTGGCCGTCTTCGGCGTCTATGCGCATTATCAAGGGATATTGTCCCTATCTATCCTGACGCTCGCTTTCATCTTGTGGAAACAGGTGGAGTGGGGGACAGGGCTCTATAAGGTCTTCCTGACTCTCCTTGTCGGCGGGGCTCTCGTTCAGGCCGCCCTGGCGCTGGCGCAAGTGGGCGCCGGAATCCTCGGCTCTGAGCTGCTCGGCGTTGGCACAAAAAGTGTCCGTAGTGCCGGTACTCTCGGCAACCCGAATATCTTCGGCTCATATATGGTGCCGATGGTTCCTTTGGCTGTGGCCCTCGCGCAGCTCGTTTCCGGACGATACCGGCAGGCTGCTTATGCCGCCGCCGGGCTCATCCTTTTGGCGGCGCTGTCGACTATATCAATGTCGGCCTGGTTGGCCGTGTTGGTGATGGGGCTCGCTCTGGTCATCGACCGGTGGCGCCACGGGGGATTCAATCGGCGTTTTCTCATCTCCCTGGCCGCCGCCGCCGTGCTGCTGACAGTTTTTCTCTTTTTTACGGAAAGCGGGCTGACTAGGCATGGGACAGTAGGGCGGGTGGGGTCCGCGGCCAGTATCTCAGGTAGCGCGGGCAGCCGGATCCAGCTTTGGAAGGCAGGCGCCAGGCTCGTGGCCGGGAGCCCGGTTTTCGGCTGGGGGCCGGACAACTTTAGAGTTGTCGCTCCCGGGCCGGGTCTATTGAGCGGGGTCATCGAACTCGCGACCCACCCTCACAACCTGATACTGGAATTCGCCGTCAATCTTGGTGTGCCGGCCGCCTTGTTGCTCTTGGCCCTGATCGCCCTATCGATCAGGCGATTCTGGCGTCGCCCGCCCGTCGACACCGACGAGCCGTGGAGCGCCGATATCGGGTTATGGCTGGGAGCCGCGATCATCGGTCAGCTTGTCATCACGTTGACCCAGTCGCTGAACATCATCCCGTTCCTGCTCTTTTTAGCGCTGCTCGGGGCGCAGGCCGGCTCCTCTGAAAGTCAAACATTCAAAACCTTTCACCTACCTTTATTGTTGAAACAAGGCATCACAGCGGTTGCGATCTCCCTGGTCGTCTTGGCCGGCTGGGCCGGGTGGCGCAGCGTCGTGGCGGAATCAGCGTACCGGCTTGGCTTCAAAGTCTCGGAGATGGAGGCGCCCCCGGTGGCCCTGACCGAGAAGGCCGTCAGGCTCAACCCCTATTCGGTCGTTTACAGATACCGCTTGGCCCGCATTTATTTGGCCCGCGTCGAGGTCGACCCGGACGAAGAGGATTACCTAAAAGGCCTAGAGCAAGCCAAAGCGGGCCGACTTCTCCGCCCGCTGGACCCGACGTTTCTGATGATCGAGGCGCGGCTCCATCAGCGCAGCCAGACCGAGGATGGTCCGCAAGCGGCTATCACCGCGGCCGAGGAAGCATTGGCGTTACACCCGCGTTCTTTCGCCGTGCGGCGCATTCTCGGGGATCTATTCATGGCCGAGAAGGAATATAAAGTGGCCGCCGCGCACTATACTCACGCCGTCAACTCGAATCCGAGTTCGCACTATGTGTGGCTCCGGCTGGGT
>JAUWIO010000086.1 GCA_030605305.1 Actinomycetes bacterium | reverse complement strand
GCGGGCATAGGCGGCGGGCCAGGCGCTGGGCGACGATGCAATCGCCCGCGGACGAGCCCAGGAATGGCTCGATCCCCATCTCTGTTATACGCGTCAATGACGAACCAGCGTCGTTCGTGTGGAGGGTAGATAGGACCAAGTGTCCTGTGAGCGCCGACTCTATCGCGATCGTGGCCGTCTCTTTATCGCGGATCTCGCCGATCATGATGATGTCCGGATCTTGGCGAAGAATGGACCGCAAGGCCGCCGCGAACGTCAGATTAGCCCTGGGGTTGACCTGCACCTGATTCATGCCTTCAAATCGATACTCGACCGGGTCCTCGACCGTGATCATGTTCTTCTCGGACGTGTTGAGCGTGTTTAGCGCCGCATATAGCGTGGTCGTCTTACCGCTTCCCGTCGGTCCCGTGACGAGAATAGCCCCGTATGGCTTCATGTACGAAGTTCGCAGCCGCTCCAAAGAATCATCGAGGAACCCCATGTCGCTCAGGTCCATCATGGCCGCTTCTTTGCGCAGTAAACGCAGAATGACCTGTTCTCCATAGATGGTCGGTAGCGGCGCCACCCGGAAAGCGACCGGAGTGCCGTCGACGACGATGCCAAAGCGCCCGTCCTGCGGGACCCGGCGCTCAGCGATATCCATGCCGGCCAACAGCTTGATCCTGGAGATGACGCCGCCCTGGACCTTCTTGGGTGAACGCATCATCTCGTGCAACACACCGTCTATCCTAAAACGAGTGCGAAGGTCCTGATCTTGAGGCTCGACCAGGATGTCACTGACGTCATTGCGCACGCCCTCGGTCAGAATGAGATTTACGAGCTTGACTATCGGGGCCGTGTCTACGGTCTCATCATCGTCTTCATCATCCGACCCCTGGAGGAGCTCGGCCTCCATATCGTCGGTGACTGAATCCATCATCTCTGATACATCCGCTTCGCCCCGGCAATATTTCTTGATAGCCACGATGACATCGCTTTCGGTCGCCACCACCGGTTTTATCTGTCTGCCGGTGATGATCCGCAGGTCGTCGATGGCGAAAATATTGGCCGGATCACTCATGGCGACAGTCATCTCATCATCATCCATGGCGATCGGAAGGAGTTTGTAGCGTTTGGAGATCGATTCATCGATAGCGTTGGCGGCATTTGGATCGACGTCCGTTTCCCCGAGATCGACCAGCTCCAGGCGGAGCGTGTCGGCCACGGTCTTAGCGATATCCTCCTCGGTGACATATCCGAGCTCATCGAGGACCTGGAATACACTCTTGCCGTTCTCGGCCGCTTTGGCTTCGCCAAGCTGCTCAGCCGTGACGAGCTGAGAGTCGAGTAGTATTCTTTCTAGTCTGCTGCTTGTCGGCGGCATTCTATCATTCCTTCATCTATCAACGTTCTTTCAGGGCGGCGCCCATATGCTCCACTGGAGCATCGAGTCCGGTCCAGATCGAAAAGGACTCCGCGCCCTGAAACAACAACATCCGCAGCCCGTTTATCGTCTGCGCGCCCTTCTCAGCGGCGATTCTTAAGAACTCGGTCTCCAGAGGCCAGTAGATAATATCGTAGACGACCTGGGCGGGTGTCAGCGCCTCCAACATCAGCGGCAGACCTGGATTGTTCTCCATTCCTACCGAGGTGGCATTGACCAGAAGATCGAATCCCGCCGGGTCTACGCCGCCGGAATCAGCGACCTCGACCAGGCAGTCCGGAAAATACGAACCTATCAGCCTAACTAGTCTTTCGGCTTTTCCGGTGTCCCGGTTTAATATTTTTAAAGAACGCACCCCTACCTGCCCCAGGGCGACCGAGATCGACCGCGCCGCCCCACCGGCCCCGATGATCAAAGCATCGCTCCCCTCGGGGTCGAAAGCAGCGTCCTGTCTCAAACTTTTTATGAACCCCGCACCGTCCGTATTGTGGCCGATCAGCTTGCCGTTTCGAAACTCGATCGTATTGGCCGCGTCGACGCGCAAAGCCGTCTCGTCCAGATCGTCGAGGAGCGGAAGAATGTCCCTCTTATATGGCATGGTGATATTTAGCCCGCGGCAACCGCAGGCCGAAAGGCCGGCGATCGATTTCTGAAGCTCCCCGGGGGCGATATCAAAGGCCAGGTAGACCCAGTTCAGGCCGACAGCCTCAAAAGCCGCGTTCTGAAACACAGGCGAGAGGCTATGGCCGACCGGACTGCCGATGATCCCCGCAAAAGCTGTCTGTCCGTTAGCGTGCACCTCAACCAACCTCGAATGAGTTATAGTTTTGCGTTTCCAAAGCCGGTTCGACGATGACAGACGTCACGTCCGCCGCCGGCGGGCCGACACGTACCTTGGCCACCAGCGCTTCGACTGACTCGAGCTCCCCTTGGGCGATTATCTCGACAGCCCCGTCGTCCAGGTTTCGAGCGGTGCCTTGGACGTTCAGTCTTCGCGCCACCCTCAAGGTGAAGTCGCGAAAACCCACTCTTTGAACGCGCCCCTCTACTCTGACCACACGAGTCGTCATGTCGCCGACCACCGTCCGTCCCGCAAGACCTGTCCGGCCAGACGGCGAAGAAGAACCCGTTCCAGCACCCGCAAGACTCTAGTATGGACCAGATCGACAGCGCCAAGGGGCGGCACTAACACCGATGCCAGCCCGGCCCGATTGCCTCCAAGAACGTCCGTAAAAACCTGGTCGCCGACTATCGCGGTTTCAGCCGCGGGCACCCCGAGCATGTCTAGCCCCTTGGTGAAAGCCGCCCGAAAAGGCTTTCCTGCCGGGGCGATAACCTCAAGATCGAGTTCGTGGGCGATCACCTTAATGCGGGAGCTCCAGTTATTCGAGATGACCACAAGCGAGACGTCAGCCTCGCGCAAAGAGCCGGCCCAGTCCTTTAGCTGTGTCCCGGGCGCACTCTGGTTACGTGGCATGATAGTGTTGTCGACGTCGACCAACAATGCCCGCAGGCGCCTTTTCCGCAGCCATTCGGGGTCTATGTCATAAACAGAGTCAACAAAATAGGCAGGGCGAAAAGCACTCCAGAAGCCGCCCATCGAATCAGGTCCGCCTTCAAGCCTCGTCTGCGCCATCATGTTCTCCATATCCACACTTTCGACCAGGTCGATTTTAGCAGTTTATTGCCACCGAACGAACAGGCTGCCGCCGACTCCTGCCGGGTGTCACTGCCCGGACTGAGGCATGCGGCGCTTAGCGGCCAGAAAATCATTATAGTTGTTGGTAAAAGTGTGTTGCCCATCGGGCGAAGTCAGCACGTAATAAATATAGTCGACCTCGGCCGGCTCCAACGTGGCCTTGATCGACGAAAGTCCCGGATTCGCGATCGGCCCAGGGGGCAAGCCGGTATGCTGGTAAGTGTTGTATGGCGAGGCATACTTTAAGTCCTGATTCGTCAGGGCTTCTTTTCGTTGCGGCAGAGCGTACTGAACGGTCGCGTCGATCTGCAAAGGCATGCCGATATCGAGACGATTGTAAATGACCGCGGCCATGAGCGGGCGCTCTTCCGGGATGCGGGCCTCCCGCTCGACCAATGACGCTATCGTCATGATCTCGTGCACGGTCAGCTCCCGTGTCTGCGCTAAGGTCCAATCGAGATCGCCGGTCTCCCGGCGGTACTGCTCGATCAACCGCGCCACGATATCACGCGGGTGCGTCTCCTTCTCAAAATTATATGTTTTGGGGAACAAGTACCCTTCTATCGTGCCCAAAGAGGACGGGAGCGCCGACGGACGGACCTTTTCAAGCCCCTGCCCGCGCATGAAATCCAAAAAGTCGGTGCTCGGGCGTTCGGTCTTCTTTGCTAAGCGCTCGGCGATCTGCGTAACGGTGAAACCTTCGGGGATGACGACTCTCACATATTCCTTCTCCGGGACCTTGGTCAGCTCCTCCAATATCTCCTCATAGGTCAGATCTGTGCTAAAGCGATAGTCGCCGGGTTGCAGACGCCCCTCCGTCTGCGTGAACGAGGCATAAGCGCGAAAAGTATAAGCGTTGGAGATGACCTCCTTCTCAACGAGAAGGTCGGCGATGTCAGCGGTATTCATGCCGCTCGCCACCGTGATGTCCACCTCTTTGACCTCGGGAGTCGACTGAAGGAAGACGAAGTAGGCGATCCCGCCGACGACCATCGTCAGAACGAGCCAAAGGGCCAATTGCGCGCCGAGTGAACGGAGCCAACCCCTCTTGGCGCCTTTCTTTTGGAGCTTTTCTGAATGGCGGCCTATCGGTCGGCCCTCCCGGCCTCTCGGTCCAGGTAGCTCTGGAGAAAGAGTGAAGCGGCCACTTTATCGACAAGACCTTTGGCCCGGCGTCCGGTGACTCCGGCAGCCGCCAAATCGGCCTTGGCTTCTTTTGTGCTGAGGCGCTCGTCGTATGTTTCAACCGGGACCTCGCAAGCCTCGCGTAACGCGGTCACAAATCTATTGACCTTGATCGCCTGGACACCGCGTTGCCCTGAAAGGGACCGGGGATCGCCCACGATGATCCGCGAGACATCGTAGTCATCCAGCATATCCAGGATCGAATCTACCGCTTGCCTGTCATCGCTTCGCTCCATGACCGTCAACGGTTGGGCAACCCGCCGCGATGGATCGCTGATCGCGATGCCGAGACGGCGTTCGCCATAATCGATCGCGAAGATGCGGGCTTGGCCATTCATGAAACTAGGCTCCGGTAAATCAAGAGAGGGATTGACGCCCCAGGAAAGATTTAGCGCCGGCAAAGACCTCGGGGAGCTTGGCCGGGTCCTTGCCGCCGGCCTGCGCGAGGTCGGGACGGCCGCCGCCGCCGCCGCCTATCAGGGGGGCCACTTCCTTGACCAAAGCCACGGAACTGAAACCAGCATCGACCAATTCGGGCGACGCGGCCACCAGCAGCAAAACTTTGCCGCCGCTGACAGAGGCGACGACCACAGCGGCTTTTGCCGTCCGAGCCCGCAATCTATCCGCCAGCGACCTTAGGCCGTCCACGTCTGCTCCTTCTAAACGCCCTGTATAAAGCGCGCCCCCGTCGATGCTAGTTGCGGCGGCGGCGATACGCTCGGCTTCGC